>JAGLEG010000431.1 GCA_023145185.1 Thermoplasmata archaeon | reverse complement strand
TTTTGTATTGATATGCATATGTGTTCCCGCCATTTTCATTCCTCTTGTTATAATTGCAATAGTGATTATATGTCTGATCAGATCCAAGAAAAGCACATGAACAGCCCTGCGAACATCTCCGACTTTAGCGGAAGAAGGAAATTACATTGATTTTATTGGAAAATCAAATGTGATATTCACTCCTCTACCTGTTCTCCATGTTTTCTTAAGAGTATGACCAATACTGCAATTAGGATCAAGAGGACTAATATTATTGGGATTGCAACCCATAGATTCGATTGCTTCTCACTCTTGTCTGTTTCATCCTCATCTTGTTCTTGCGATAAGGTTTCAGATACAGTCAGAATGAAAGATTGGCTTATTGTAACTTTCCCATCAGTTGCTGAGATAGTAACATTGTAAGTTCCTACTAATGGATCATCCCATGTAATAAGGCCAGAATTCTCTCCAATCGTTATACCTGATGAGGGTGAGGATGTGATTGAATACGTTATTGTGTCCGAGATGTCGATATCCTGTGTATCAACCTGAATCGAAATGCCATCTTCCACATTGAAAGTCTCATCAGATATGACTACACCCCATTCAGGTGGATCATTGACATTTACCACAGATAATGTGAACATCGTCCAGTCGATCCCGATCTCTACACAGTTTACAGAAACATTTACCAGATATCGCCCAACATCATCATTTGTTGGGATGCCGGACAGTTCACCTGTATTTGGGTCCATAAACAACCAACTAGCATCGGTTTCACAGTACCAAATTACGGTGTCAAATTCAGACTGACCCCTGAGCTCATAAAGGACAGAATAGGATTCATCCTCATTTATGATCAGTAAATTGTCTGTTATTATCTCAACATCAGCATATTCTCCCCTCACGATAATTGTGAAATTTCTGAAATCTATTCCTCCATTACCATCTGAAAGCGAAAGGTTGACCCAGTAAGATCCAGCATTTGATTTGGAGGGGGTTCCGATAAGAGTTGTGTTTGATTCAACGAAATAAAGCCACATGGCATTTGTACGGAAAGACCAATCAAGGATGTCATTTGTTGGATCTATATCCATGGCACTATAGTTATTGATGTATTGAACCTCTGTTGAAATATTCAGAACATCATCATTCAATATCTCCGGAGGATCATTCACATTGATCACCTCGATCTCGAAGGTCATTCGATCCGATCCTGAGTTACCGTCATCAATGGAGATATTTATCTCATAGACTCCAACATCTTCGTTCAATGGAACTCCACTTATCAATCCACTAGAAGTGTTAATAGTGAGCCAATCGGATTCATTACTCATTTGCCACGTCAATGTATCTGGTGGTGTATCAATGTCAATAACTGATGGAGAATAGGAGAACAGCATATCCTCGGTCGCGTTTATTCTCGTAATATTTTGAAGTATAGGTGGATCGTTGATGTTCTGTATGGTCAGATCGAATACTTCCCAATCCTCTCCTCCATTGCCATCAGATACTGTAACATTCACCGAATGATTTCCCACATCGCTATTTGTAGACAGACCATAGATCCTACCAGTAGTTTCATTTATTGTAAGGAATGGACAATTGGATAGGCTCCAATTCATTGTGTCATTTGTAGGATCGACATCTGTTGCAGTACAATTGAGGAAGAATTCCGCCCCCTGGTAAGATTGATATGAACCAAGTGCCATTATTTCTGGTGGGTCATTTGAGTTTTCAACGGTGATGGTGAAATTAGTATATGTCGAACCACCGACAGGATCACTTACTGTGATATTGACCCAACATACCCCTACATCATTGTTATCTGGAGTCCCATTCAGATAATGAGACGTCAGATTGAACAATAACCAACTGGAGTTAGTATTCCAGTCCCAGATCAGGTCGTTTGGGGACGATTCTTTGTCCATAGCAGAATAGTGAACGCTGTAAGGTGAATCTTCCACGATCAATATCTGATCTGTGTTGAGAAACACCGGATTCTGATTCCACTCAATATAAATGAGATAGACCTTCCCAGCAGCTCCGTTTGTTTGACTGTTTCCTGGAGATCCTATTAAAATATCAGGATATCCATCACCGTTGATATCTCCATCTCCAGAGATCCCATCACCACATTTATCATGCGGTGCCTCACCTATGAAGGAGACATCTGAACCAGATAACATTGCGTCCAGGGACCATCCAATTTGTTTGCCATAGAAGAAGTAAGTTTGGCCTGCGTTTTCTCCTCCAGTATCATTTTCATATTCAGCTATCATGAAATCATCGTAGCCATCCTTGTTAACATCTCCAACACCTGTTACATCTAATCCAGAGAGGCCAATTACGCTACCGCCTATGAAAGAGGCGTTTGATTTTGTATCGAGAGGATCTTCCTGAGGCCAGGAATTTGGCCGTCCGAATACGAGATATGTTTTCCCGGCTCTATCACCACCATCATCGTTACCGTATGCCCCGATCAACATATCATCGAATCCATCACCATTCACATCTCCAGCTCCCGAGATCATAGAACCAGCATAATCCAAATGATCTTCACCTATGAACGAAGCATCGGGAGAATCAAGTAACATATCCATTTCCCATCCACTGCTTCTTCCGAAAATGAGGTATATTTTACCTGGAACGTCATCACCGATTTTTGCTCCAGGTCCACCAATTGCAATATCGTCGTAACCATCCTTGTTAATATCACCAACAATGGAGAGTGATAAACCAATATTTTCTCCTGAGAGGGTACCATGATATGATGCATCTGCATTAGAGAGGGACACATCAGTAGTCCATCCCGTCCTCTTGCCAAAAATGATGTAAACTTGACCTGATTCGGAGATGTATTCATCGTTCCCAGGGGATCCAATTATTAGATCATCGTACCCGTCACCATTGATATCACCTCCACCCGAGACAGAATATCCCGACCAATCATCACTGTTCTCACCTAGAAAAGATGCATTCGAGTCATCATCCAGAGTTGATCCTTTGTTCCAGCCAGATCGCATACCGAAAATGAGATGTGTTTTCCCTTTGTGGGTTCCATCATAGGCCTGCTCGCCAATTAAAAAATCATCATATCCATCGCCATTTACATCTCCTGCACGAGCAATATTGGAATCCATATTAACTGTCTCCGATCGAGAACCACTGAACCTTATCTCATTCCCCCACAATGTCATGTTTGTAAGGGTATTATTGGATCTTCCGAAAATGAGATGATATCCATCAAATCCATTTCTCATGGTTTGGACCATGAAATCATCATATCCATCTCCATTTACATCACCGAGAATCCTACATTCGGAGCCGATCCTGTCCCCCGCCCTGAAACCGAATATGCCTACTCCCACATTATTCAGATTGGTCTCACCGGAAAAGGAAGAACTATCGATCTCTGCAGGTATTACCGATAATCCTCCTACTATTAACATTACGAAAAACATCAAACAGCTCAATCTCATATGCTTCCCTCTTTACTTATTCTGTTTAAAGGAACATAGTCTTCGTTAATAATCCCTTTGCTCAATTAGAACAGGATTCTTTTTGTGAAATCGAAGTTAATATCATGATTGTTATTTACCACTAACCGTTTAGGATCGCACATTAATTGGACAGGAAATTTCATAAGCTTCTAGGACGTTGAGAGGGATGGATTTGAGGATCATGTACGGCCCTGTGAAAGCTTCCCAGAATGGCGGAAGAAGGCAAAAAAGGCCTCGCCAATAGTCTATAACACGAAAAGGAAATTAGTAGTTGACAATAGCACTTCACTATATTATTCTCACACTCTATAATTTA
>JAGLEG010000430.1 GCA_023145185.1 Thermoplasmata archaeon | reverse complement strand
ACTTATCTTTTAGTGCAATTCCATTAAATATTGAACCGGGGTATATGTTGAAGATACGCACGTTTAAGCTCACCAGGCAGGATATGGTTATAGATATCAATTGTTTCTGATCGGGAATCCCCACGAAGCTCCTTAACATAATCTCTGGGCATACCAGAGTTCAGCAAATTCGTTGTAAAAAAATGTCTAAAACAATGAGTAGTGAACCGTTTCTCAAGATCAGTGGATTCGGGATCATGTAATCCCACCAACTCTGCATATATTTTCAACCTCTTGTTCAAGATGGTATGCGACATTCTAGTTCCATTATTAGTGACAAAAAGAGCTTTCTCTTCCTTTGATGCGATCTCTCCTCTCATATCTACCCAACGTCTCAATAAGTTCTTTGTCTCAAAATCAAAAAAGACCATCATGATCTTTCTTTTCCCCGTGGGTTTCAATGTAATACTCAGATCATCCAAGGACATGTCAGAGATGTCAATGGACATTAGTTCCTGAGCTCGAACTCCAGTTTTGGCAAGAAGTGTGTACATCGCCCTGTCCTGTGGATCCAATATGGATCCGATAAGGATACGCATTTGAGATAGATCTATGATCTGCCTCTTCTGGCCATTGGAACCGTTTCTTAATGTTTTAGATAAATATTTTCTTCTGAATTTTGGTACAGGAGATTTTATTATGTATTCCTCATCTTCAAGAAATTCATAGAACGAGGAAAGATTATTGATATGTTTTCTCAAGGTCTCAAGGGATATTTCGCCATTTCGACCCTTCCTCATTTTAAGAAATATCAAAAATTGTTTCAGGTCATTATTATCCACATCTGGAAATGGTTTTTCCTTAATGGCTTCCTTGAAGGTGTTCAAAGTATACTTACAGGATTTGAGCGTCCACTTACTCCATCCACGTAGCTGTATATCATTCATAAATTCTTTTTCAATAGTATTATTGTCCATTCCATATCCACCCCCTCGAACCATATTTGATCAGGCCATACGATTTCAGCGCATCCAATTGTTTGGAGATACCTGCTACTACTTCCGTGTCTGCCGGATCGATCCTTATCTGCTTTAGAATATTATTATTCGATACGGGATTATTTGAATCCTTTAACACCCTAATCAGTTCCTCGTGATATTTGTGGATACCAGGGCCGGGCTCTGAAAATGAGACATTTTTTGATCTGTTCATTTCCCTTTCCAGAATGCTTATGTAATTCTCTGATCTATTATATTGAACCTTGAGTGAATCATTTTCATCCATGAGTTTTTTGATCTTATCAGTCAGGGTCTCCTTGATCTTTATCTGATTCATTAGGTCCCCACCGATCCTGGCCTCAACAGTATCAATGATCAGTTTGGACAGAGACATCTTCTGGCCCTTGGCATATTTGTTCCAACGTCCCTTCTGTTCTTCGGACCGAAGATATACATCCACGCGTCGTTTTTTGATGGTCTCGGTCTTTCCCATAGACATGGATTCGCGCAACTTTTATATATAAATTACGGGCAAAAAAATAAGAGCCACTGGAGGGAGTCGGACCCTCGACCTACTCCTTACCAAGGAGTCGCTATACCTCTAAGCCACAGTGGCAATGGTTTGGGGCAGTACATCAAGGTCCTTTACTTAAAGATTTCTGGAAGCGATCACAGCTCCTCCTTGGTATGTGTATGGCGCCATTAATTACTATTAAGACAGGGCGCCAGGTCCGGGGAAAAACAGTTCCATCCCTGTTCAGCTCGTGTTTTTCCCGATCCTCATCTTTCAAAATAATGGTGAAAAAACGCAAAAAGATGAGGAAGTCGCTATACCTCTAAGCCACAGTGGCAATGGTTTGGGGCAGTACATCAAGGTCCTTTACTTAAAGATCTCTGGGAACGATTCCGTTCGCTCCTTTATGGCAATTGTGTGTTTACAGATTGCTAAAACGGGTTCACCAGCTCCCCGAAGAACACGTAATCAACTCCCTGAAGAACAAGCACGATCACCAGGAAGGACAACAGCCCCCAAAGAACCGACAGGGGCAGCCCCGGCATGATACTCTCCTTGTCCACAAACACCAGGGTCTGCTTCAGACCAAGGAGTATCACCGCCATGATGATCAACGTTAGAACCACGATCAGGACCTCTCCGAGCGCGGGGACATAGAACCCCATCCAGGGCATCTTCATCATGAACCAGGTGAATGTGGTGGATGCCATAATGGAGAAGAATATGAAGTCCCCGATGCCAAGGGAATAGTGTTTTCCCTCGTAGAGCCCGTAGCTGGTTATGTCCTCTCCCTGGTCCACCCTGATCAGGGGCCTCCTCTCCTTCCTTTCCACGGGGGGAGCGAGCTTCTGACGACGAGCCATCTTTCGCTCCGCCGCCCTCTCCTCCTTCCTGTGCTCATCGGAGAGGTTGATCATCTCCTTGATGATCCCTCGCTTGGCAGCGTAGAGGTCCCACAGGGCCACGCCCATGAGCAGGAATACCACCACGTAGACAGGAAGGACGATAGCAAGAAAGGGGCCGAGGATCACACAGAACGCGATAAGGGCCGGGTTCTTCTTTCTGGCATTGGTGGAATTCCACACCATGTTGTAGACGATCGACCCCCCTCCAGCGATCCCCAGAAGCACAAGGACCACAAGGTACAAGGGCCCCATCTGAACCTCTATGCCTGGCCCCGCCTCCAGAAAGAGGGTAAAGAAATAACCATACAATATTATCGCAAGCGTCGTACACAGGCCAAGCGCCACCGCGAAGAAGAGTTTGAGGGTTATCCTCTTCTTCAGCTTGAACAGGAAAAAGATCAGGAAGGCGAAGCCGATGGCGATGCCCACCATCAGCGCTGCATTGAGTAACCCTTCAATGACCGTCCCCCCTCCCGTTGTCTGGACCCTCTCCTCCGTTCCCCCTGTGGAATTGGTCAACGTCACGTTCTCCGTGTAGTCCGGGATGGTGTTCTCCACCACGGTCCCGGGTATGATGGTGATGGTGTTCGCCCGGTCGTCGGATATCCCCGTGAAGGTGCCCGAGGTCTTCACGGTCTCCTGTGCGAGCTCCCTGGTGTATTCGAAATCCTCCCACTGCGTGAAAAGAGCGATGGGCAGCGATAGAAGAAGCACGATCAATACCGGTGGGAACATCGACCACTTTCTATTCATCGGCGTCCCAGCTCATTCTCCGGTGATAAACCTTTTGCGTAAACAGCCTAACTTTGACATATGAGTATTTATGAGTGTCAAAGTGAGGCTTCACCCAACATTGACAGGCTAAGATCATATTCGATCTGTCAAAGTTGGGAAACAGATATATCATTCGTGCCAATGACCCCATATGCCTAACGTAAAGGTGGTCCCAAAGGAGAAGATGCTCTTTCATGCCACGTGCAGGGATTTCGAGATGGACGTGGACGTCCCCGAATCGATGGGAGGCGGAGCCAGAGCTCCCCTGCCGTCCGAGATCCTCATGTGGGCGATGGGAAGCTGTGCAGCTACCTTCGTTTCCAGATACTTCAACAATCTTGGAATGGACTCATCGGGCATCGGGATCGATGTTGAATGCGAGAGGGTGGGGATGAGGCTCCAGGATTTCAAGGTCCACGTCTCCATCTCCGACCCGGAGAAGAAAGGGCACGAGGAGAACATCAAGAAGCTGGTCAAGAACGGCGTTATATCCAAGTCCATGATGGAGTTCTCGGGGTCCGAGGTCGATGTGATATATCCCGATGAAAAGAACGCAACTTAAATATAATACACATTTATGGTCATGGTCATGATGGACGAACGGTGGGCAATGTTCTTCGCCTCCCTTCTCGGGATCATCCCTTCCTATGGGATACTCTATCTCGCAGTCTCCAAGCTTGAGAGGAAGCTCAACGAGAAGGATACCATGATCTCCTTCATCATCGGCCTTTTCGCGGGGATAGCGATAGTGGTCACACATCTGATATTTCTCCACGATTACGGCCTCACTGCGGTGGCCCTCATCGCCTCGATACTGCTCGCCCTGGGTGAGTGCCTCCTCTATTACATATTCGTGAACAGGAGGAAGTTCAAGAAGAGGGATGATATCATCTTCATAGGCTTCTCCTTCGGTCTGGGTTCGGCGTCCACCTATATCCTCTTCGTTGCCGGGAGGATGTTCTACTACGAGGGCGTCCAGACGAGCATGGTCCTTGGAATGGCCCTGTTCGCCCTTGCCGTACCGTTGATCAGGGGGACGATCGGATTGATGATAGCCAGATATAAATTACTGAACAGGACCAAGTTCGGCCTGGCCCTGAGCACTGCCCTTTTGACCCTTTTCAACATGGCAGCTTTCCTGTACCTGTACCCAAGGTTTCCCTATCTATGGCCCTATGCGATAGCCTCGTTGATCATCGCCATAATTCCCTTTGGAATTCTTTACGGTGACCTTGCGAAGGCGCCGGACATCAATCAATGACGCCCGTTATCCTTGCGACGCTCACCGCCGCCTCCCTCGTAAGCCCATCTCCCAGTATGGTGTATCTGTCAGGCCTTATGAGGTGGGCCTGCACCAGCGCCTCGATGACCTCCTCGTCCGTGACCCCCAATCCCTTCGCATTGTGGGGTGCTCCTATCGTCATCAACGCATCCTTGATCCCCTTCCAGTCCCCTCCGTGGATATACATCATCATGATGGTCCCCACGCCGGTCTCCTCGCCGTGGAGGGCGGGAGTCTTCGCCACGACATCGAGCGCATGGGCGAACATGTGTTCAGATCCGCTTGCGGGCCTTGATGACCCTGCAATGGACATCGCCACGGATGAGCTCACAAGGGCCTTGAGCACCATCCTCACGGACTCCTCATGGTCAGGTTTGATATCATTGGCCCGGTCCATGAGCAGCTTGGCGGTCATCTCGGAGAGGGCGGCAGCATAGTCGGAGAACGGCTCCCCTTTCAATCGGTGCGCCAGCTTCCAATCAAGGACGGCAGTGTAATTGGATATTATATCCGCGGACCCGGATGCCAGAAGCCTGTAGGGGGCCTGTGCTATAACGTGAATGTCAGCGATAACGCCCAACGGGGCCTTGGCCTTTATCGATTTCTTACGCCCATCCATCTTGATCGAGGCCCTTGAGGACGCTATCCCGTCGTGGGAGGCGGCGGTGGGCACCGAGATGAACTCCAGGTCCTTGAGGGTGGCGACGTACTTGGCCACGTCTATGGGCCTTCCCCCTCCCACGCCCAGGACGAAGTGCTCCTCGTTGTCTACTATCCTACCCTCCACCACCTTAACGGAATCGTCGGTGGCCCCCTCTACCTGTATGATCTCGGTTTGAAATCCCCCATCCTCCAGTGACCTCTGGACATCCCTGCCGGCGATCCCCTCGGTCCTGCTGTCGCATATGATCAGCCCCTTACCCTTGAGGTGGAATCTCTTGCATACGTTGCCCACCTCGTGGATAGCGCCTTTTTTGATAAGAATGCCCCGGGGCATTTCCATGAAAGGGAAGTTCCTGAAATCGTCGTTTGACACGGGAGATCACCTGCACTTGATATGATATCCTATGACTTAATTGTTGCTTATTTCCCTGTCTTACGGCCATAACCACTATGAAACCTTTATATTGTCATTATCTCATGGTGCCCTGATATCACATGTTCCCCGTTGCAGACCTGCTGTTCGATGAGGATAAGGAATACGACCTCTCCATCATCGTCTCGGATGACGTTGAGTTCATCATATCCGTCATGGATAAGGTCAGCTCCGACAGGAACATAGTACTGACCTCCAAGGGGAAGGACGTGAACGTGAGGGAAGGGGTCATATACTACACCTACAACAGGAACCTGGAGAACTCCATATATTTCATGAACTTTATAGAGAGGCTGATATTTCGAATATTCCTTGGGGGTTACATCGAGAAGGATATGGACATATTGCTGATATCTGACTATCCTTTCAAGTTCCTTCTTGATTTCAACTCATCTGCCATGCCGTTCTACCGTGTGATGACCGACCTCCAGGACAAGGTGGACAAGGAGGTGATGGAGGCCCTGCTCAAGATCCTGTTCGAGATCAACCGGGAGGGGAGGGAGGGAAACCATCACGGTTCGTTGTTCATCGTGGGAGATGTGGATAAGGTTATGGAGCAGTCAAAGCCCCTGGTGATTAACCCATATCACGGACAGGACAATTCCATCAGATCGATCACGGTGAAGGATAACTGGGAGTCGGTGAAGGAGTTCGCACAGCTTGACGGGGCCTTTATCCTGGATGCACGGGGCCTTATCGTGGCCGCCGGGAGGTATCTACACGTGGACCCACAGGTCCAGACGATGGGCGGCCTGGGGGGAAGACATCTTGCAGCAGCATCGATCACATATTCCACCGACTGCGTCTCATTTGCACTGTCGTCTTCGGGCACCATCAGAATATTCCAGAACGGAAAGATCATTCTCAAGGAGGATCTCAACTGATCAGGGAGGGTAGCTTCTAATTGGCTCTGTTCTCACCTATCTCGGACATCCTCCTGGCCCTTTTGATACTTCTGGTCCTGTGCAGGATGCTCGGCCTGATATTCGAAAGGTACGGCATATCCCCAATAGTTGGCAACGTGATGGGAGGGCTGCTCCTCTCCCCGCTGATACTCAATCTTCTGGCCAGCGACGGAGACCTCTCAGTATTCGTATCCTTCGCAATAATCGTGATAATGTTCCAATCCGGAGTATTTACCGATTTCGCATCGTTCAAGAGATACCGGATGACATCCCTTGTCGTCGGAACGATGGGGGTAGTGGTATCCTTCGCCCTGATCTTCGTCCTCTCCTACTGGGGATTCCACTTCTCGTTGGAAGCGTCCATGCTCCTTGCGGCCATACTGTCCAACTCCGCCATTGAGGTCTGCGCGGTGATGCTAAAGGACAGCAGGAACGAACGACTTCGATCCATTGTGATAGGTGCCAGCTTTGTGGATGACATACTGGCAGTGTTCGTTCTGGGCGTTGTGCTCTCCTTCACGAAGCACTCCTCCCCGCTGCCGGAGAACATAGTGGGCGGGACAAGCGACGCAGTCACGGCTGCAATGGACCTGGGATTCACATCGGTCAAGGTTATAGTATTCCTGCTGGTCACCTCGTATGTGCTCTCATTGGTCGTGGGGAAGGTGCTCGACCGTTTCTCAAGGAAGGGCTTTACGCTCCTTCTCTCCATTGGTTTCATATTCGCATTCGGGCTCGGGATCCTGGCAAAGTGGGTAGGCCTGCATGAGGTCATTGGGGTCTACATCGCCGGCCTCCTGATATCCCGCTGGGGGATCTCTCCGGACCCAATGCTGGCGCGTGGTGTCTCGCTGATGAAGTTCAAGGAGACCCTGAACTCGATGGTGGTATCCCTCTTCTCTCCCCTGTTCTTCGGCTTCATCGGGATCATGCTGGGGGATGCATTGAGCGACCAGGGGGTGAGCCAGATCGGGGTCCTTTTACTGGGGGTCCTGATATTCACCTTCTTCGCATTGATGGGAAAGGTGGTGGGATGCGGGATCGGGGCCCGTATGAAGGGCATAATGCCAAAGGAGGCCATGTTGATCGGCGCTGCCATGGGAGGTAGAGGGGCCCTCGAGCTTATCCTGATAAGGTCGAGTACAGATGAGGGTTTCCTGAACTCATACCAGTTCCTGATACTGACCGTGGTAACGCTGATGACGATACTTCTGACCCCTGTGATATACAGGGTGCTGAAAGAGAGGCTCTCGGTAAATTAAGAACTCGATACATATTGGATTCCCTGCTGGGTAGAGATATCACCGATCCTCTAACATCGGCATAAACATTGCTTAGCTCTTAAACATTCAAATCGTAGGAGAATCAGAGATTCTCCCGGTGGTATGAAAAATACAATGATAACTAAATGATATATTTTTCATAGCCTCGCACAATTTCAAAATATTTATCTCACCAAATTGTGCTGAGTTTTAATTTAGAATTATATTTAGTTGAACTCTTAAATTAAAAAAAAAATATGGAGTGGGCGACACCGCCCACTCCATCTCGATCCATTAGTGTTTCAACTACTGAGGGGGCTGTTCTACGGGTGCAGGTACAGGAGGGTCCACGGGTTGCTGTACGGGCGCAGGTGCCTGTTCAGGCACTGGGGCCTCCGGTGCAGCCTCCGGAATCGGCTCCTCCGGAGCTGTGACCTCCGGTGATACCTCCTCCTGGAGCATAGGTGGTGCATCCTCCTGTACCGGAGGTGCTTCCAGCATGGCCGGAGGAAGCTGTTCCTGCGGGCCTGGTGGAAGTTCGCCGCCCACTATCGCTCCTGGAAGCTGTTCCATCTGCTGGGGTGGCAGGCCCGGTGCTGGCATGAACCCGCCGGGGGGCATGGCTGCCGCCTCCCTTCTCTTCTTGACAACGAGAATGCCGAGCAGTCCCATCACCGCTACCAGAAGGAGCAGGACCAGAAGAACCACGATTATCAGCGCTGTGTTGCTGGTGTCCTCGGTGTTGTCCGCTGGTTGGATCGGTGTATCGTCGGTGGGTTCATCTCCATCATCTGCAGGAGGCACGTAGATGTGGAAGGCATCGATCTCCTTCTCCTCGTTCAATCCTGAGGTGGTGGACTCGGTGGCGATGACCTTCAGCATGTAGTCGCCTGTCTCCAGGCCAGAAGTGTTCCATACGAAGGTGGTGTCGACAAGGCCGGAGGCGCTTGGGACCAGCTTCCAGTTCGACCCATCAAGGCTGTACATCAGCTTGTAAGTGATCTGATCATCGTCCGGGTCAAAGCCCTCCCAGGAGATGGTAATGTCTCCCGTATTGTTGGATCCTGGTGCAGGCACGGAGAGGAAGTCCACAGTGGGGGCATCCGGGTTGTTCAGGGTCAGGCTCTCGAACACGTGGAATGCGCTGAGGTTCGCCTCGGTCCGATCGTAGACCTCTATCTTGACGTCATATTCGCCGTCCTCCATTTCAGTCATGTCCATCCTGTAGGAACCCGTGTTTGGAATGCCGCCTTCCACCAGCTCCCAGTCGGACCCGGCCGGTGATATGTAAACCCACACCATGAGCAGCTCATCCTCGTTCGGATCGGGGTCCTCTGCGAACCAGCTGAACGATGCATATCCTCTGATCTCCCCTGAAGGCCCCTGCTCATTGGAGAGTATGGGGGCATCCGGGTTGTAGACCGTGACGTAGATGATCGATTCTGCCGAGGTGGCCTCCCTGGTATCCGTCAGGACCAGCTTCAGGGAATATATGCCATCGTCCAGTATCGTGGAGTCCCAAAGGAACGAACCGGTGTTCGGCTCGTCCTTGAGCAGGTACTGCCAGTAAGAGCCTGCCAGTTTGTATTGAAGGGTTACCGTCATGTCGTCGACCTCATCCTCCTCATCTCCCGAGGACCAGGTGATCTCCACATCTCCTCCCACCTCATCCTCCTCTGTGGGCGACCTTATGGTTCCGTAGGGTCCGTCGTTGTTGTAAATGGAGAATGTTCCGGAGAAGGCTTCTACAGTGAGCTCCGAGGGGTCCTCGGCCACGAGCCAGAGCTTGTAGCCGCCGCCGTCCTCGTAGGTGGTCGTGTCGAGGGAGTAGCTCTGGGCTGCGTTGTTGAATGTGCCGGTGATCAGCGGTATGTCGTACGTATCCCCGCCGTTATCGGAGAGGCTGAGGGTCACTTTGATATCCGTATACTGGACCTCCGGGTCGGATATGGCCCACCTGATCGTGGTGATGCCCGAGACCTCCTCTCCATTGGTCGGCTTGAGGAGCTCGGCCACAGGGGGGTCGGGGTTGTTGATGCTGAATGTGAACGTGGTAAGTGCCTCCACGGAGGTGTCATCCAGATCTGTGGCCACGGCCTTGATGATGTATTTTGTGTTGTCCGGGACCCTTGGGTCCATGGTATCCCATGCGTAGCTCCCCGTGTTCACGAGGTCCTCTGCGATGGTCGTGTATACGCCATCCCCGACGCGGCTGTAGAACAGGTCCACGGAGACCTCGTCCCCGTCCTCGTCGTCCGAAGCCATCCATATGATGTCGAGGACTCCCTCTACATCCTCCCCACCTACATTATCCTCCATCAGGTCATCGTTGAAGATGAACTCCGGGGCGT
>JAGLEG010000043.1 GCA_023145185.1 Thermoplasmata archaeon | reverse complement strand
AAGCTGTGGATGAATATTGTGGGCTGTACATCTGACCATACCGGTAGTTATAATAGTAACTCGCTGAGACGGAACTGGTTGAATATCCATTCTGATAATCATCTCTATCATATTCTGAGGTCATCATCATCATCAACCCATTGTTGTTGATCGACCCGTCCTTCCACCCCAGGAACAGATCTGTTATATCCATTTCGGGATAAAACATCCTGGCACTATAACTCGATCCATGGTATTCCCCACCATCCCATGTTCCAACAGGATTTGTAACATATCCCGGATGTACAGAAGTATATGAGGATGAGGAGGTGACCCTATACGAATAATCTGAAGGAAGCCATCCGTTCAACTGATGTGCTTGATATGTTCTGGGCATGCTGTGATATCCCCTCGTGTAACCCGGAGGTTGTCCGTATTGGGGGTATATCCTAATAGGTGCTTTCAATGCCACAGATGCAAGTGTTTTCCCGGGTGGTAGGGTAAAGCTGGAATCGTCTGGATCGAATTTTAGATAACCTCGATGGTACGGATACCCACTGTAACCCAAACTGGCCAGGGGTTGATTGTAGTATCCGGGCATCATATAATTTCCAGCCGATCTGTATCCATAAAAGTAACCATATCCATTACTACCATAGTTATACGAGTAGAAGTAGGAGTACCCCCAATCTATCTCATCGATACCCGCATTAAGCTTAACCTCAAAGTCCGCGACACCCGTGGATTCAACCGTGATGTTAGTGGAGGTCACTACAGCTTTGCTGGGTAATTTCAGGTAGGCGGTATTTGTACCAGGATCGGATGGTATCACTACCAATGAGGTCCTATCGTTCATATTCGAATCTTTGATGAGGAACTGTTCCCCCCAGTTGCCAGAGCCATCTCCACCGAAGTAATACTCATATCTATCGTTATTACCCAGATCTATGTAGACCTCGGAGGGATAATTGCCGTCCGGTGACGGTCCCGCTGTCGCCTTAATCCTGATATCATTGTACGTTGCGTTGTTGTAAACCATCAGGTTAACGGTGTCATTATATCCATTTTCAATGGGAATGGTCGTAGTGGATACGGCGATCATCTGATCGTCCGTCTCGACGTAGAAATCGACGGTATCGATCGTCTTATCCTCACTGGTAACCAGATTTGCCATTGCTGACATAATAAAAATACCCAAAATGCTGATAATGAGAAGCTTCCTCATTTTGTCCCTCCTATAAAACCTTTGGACCTCTAAAAGTCCATATGAAACGCATATCAAATCATCAAATCCACATATAACCTTTTTCCTCTCTCCTTTTCATCTTATTTAAACCATGTTGTCTGGAACAGACTTAACCAACTATGTATTAGTTGTCATTTAGAAAGTGACCCTTACAAAGTGATCCCGATACTGAAAACCAGCAGTGATAGTAATATGGCCAGACCAATAAGAGAGGC
>JAGLEG010000429.1 GCA_023145185.1 Thermoplasmata archaeon | reverse complement strand
GGTGTTCGTGCAGAGGATGTTCATCGCCGGGTTCCTGGCGTCGCTGGTCTGCGGAACGATCGGCACGTACGTGGTGGTGAGAAGGAACGTCTTCATAGCCGGGGGAATATCCCACACAACCTTCGGAGGGATAGGCCTGGCATACTACCTCCAGGGCGCCTACGGGTGGGTATGGTTCGATCCACTGCTGGGGGCTGCCCTCTTCGCAATAGGGGCAGCTTTCGTTCTGTCAACCGGCTGGGTGAGGTCCAGGATCCGGGAGGATTCCACCATCGGCGTCATCTGGGTGGTGGGAATGGCGATCGGATCTTTGTTCCTGGCGCTCCCCGAGAGCACGGGGATGAAGGATCCCACCTCGATCCTGTTCGGCGACATCCTGCTTGTGGGATCTTCGGACCTGTACATAATGGCGGGATTCGTCCTGCTAATATACGTGCTCACGATATTCTTCTACAAGGACCTGCAGATCCTCGCATTCGACGAGGAGTTCGCCAGGATCTCCGGCATCAGGGTGGATCTGATGAACCTGGTGATGTCCATACTGATCGCCCTTTCCATCACGGTACTGATCAAGGTTGTCGGGGTGGTGTTGATCATAGCCATGCTGACGATCCCGGCCGCCATAGCCAACCTTTTCACCAGGGACCTCAAGTTCATGATGTTCTGGGCAACGATAATAGGGATAATATTGACAGGCGGCGGAAGCCTGTTGTCCCTGATGGCCGATACGCCCTCCGGCGCGACCATTGTCCTTCTGATGGGTGGGGTGTTCCTGCTCTCCCTGGTGGCCAAGGGGATATTCCAACGTGTCGCGGTGAGAACCAAAGCAAAGAAGGGAAAGAGCGTAGGCAGTGTATCCTCAGTATGATATCATCATCCTGCTGCCTGCGGTGACGTTATGCTCCCGGGAGAGGCCCTGATCTATCTCCACCACCCATCCCACGGCCCCACCGCTTGGGTACCTCTTGAGGAGATGGTCCGGCGTGTCCGGCTCGGGATCGGCCCGGGCGATCCCGATGACCGTCCCGTTCGTATCCACGAAGATGATGTCAAGCTGGATGAGGGTGTCCTTCATCCAGAAGGTGACCTCCCTGGGAGGTTCGAATACGAAGAGCATTCCACTATCGGTGTCAAGATGGTCCCTGTTCATCAGGCCCACCTCCCGCTCCTTTTCGGTCTCGGCCACCTCACAGGTGACCGCCAGAAGGACCTGGTCTCCCTGCAGGAATGTGACCGTAGCGTCGCCTCCATTGGCAGGCTCATTATTATCGCTGGTGATGCAGCCTGACATCAGGATCGATGCGGCCAGAAGGGCGAATGGGAAGATGTGTGTCCATCTCATGACCGTTAGCTTCAATCACGCCTCTGGGGCGGAGGCCTTCTGTCGGAGTCCCTTTTCCCCTTGTTGAAGCTGCTTCTCCTGTCGCCTCCCCTGGAGTTGAAGGGCCTCCTCGGCGGGGGCTCCACGTATCCCTCGGGTTTTGGCAGGAGGGCTTTCATGGAGGCGTCCACCTTGCCCTTGTCCAATCTTATGACCTTTACGTTGACCTTGTCCCCTACGGCGAGTACAGCCTCAACTGAGGGAACCCTCTCGTAGGATATCTCGGATATCGGGACCAATGCATCGGTGCTTGGAGTTAGCTTGACGAAGGCCCCAAAGCGCATCAGCTTGACCACCTCGACGTCCTCGAAGACGTCTCCTATCTCCACTACCCTGACGATCCCGGCTATTACCGCCTGGACCTCGGCAGCCTTGGCCGCGTCTGTGGATGTGATCAGAACGGTGCCGTCGTCCTCGATATCGATCTGCACGCTGTACTCCTCGGTGAGCCCACGGATGACCTTGCCTCCGGTGCCCACGACCGCGCCTATCCTGTCCGGGTCTATCTTCATTGAGATTATCCTGGGGGCGAATGCCGAGATCTCCTCCCTGGGAGCCGGTATCGCCTTCTCCACGACCTTGAGGATCTCGGTGATCGCCTTCCTCATCTGCTTGAAGGTCGCCTTGATGATGTCGATCTCTACTCCAAGGGTCTTGGTATCCATCTGGATGGCGGTCAATCCCTCGGAGGTGGATGTGAACTTGAAGTCCATTCCCCCCGTGCCGTCCTCCATGTCCTGTATGTCGGTGAGGACCTTCCAAGCCTTCCCGTCGGATGCCATACCCATGGCTATACCGACGACGGGCCTTGTGATCGGAACACCGGCGTCGAGGAGCGCGAGCGTGGAACCAACTGTGGATCCCATGCTTGAGGACCCGTTGGACCCCATGATCTCGCTCACCAATCTGATGGTATACGGGAACTGATCGTCCCTTGGGAGGACAGGCAGCAGGGCCTTCTCGGCAAGCATGCCGTGGCCGATCTCCCTTCTCCCCGCTCCCCTGATGGGCTTGACCTCTCCCACGCTGAACCCAAGGAAGTTGTAGTGATGGAAGAACTTCTTCTTCCCCTCGCCCTCCATGGACTCGTAGATCATGTCGTCCCCGGGAGCACCCAGCGTTGCAACGGTGAGGACCTGTGTCTCTCCCCTGCTGAACAGCCCTGTTCCGTGTGACCTTGGCAGGATGCCAACCTCTGCGGAGAGGGACCTGATCTCGTCGAGCTTCCTTCCGTCCACCCTCTTGTCGCTGTCGAGGATGGCCTTTGTGACCTGCTCGTCGATGAAATCGCTGAAGAACATGCTCAGAAGCTTTCGAAGGTACGCCTCGGCCTCCTCCTCGGTCCTCTCCTTGGTGATGAGCTTCTTCTTGAACTCATCAACGAGGATATCCTTCACCTGCAGGAGTATCTGTTTTCTCTCCCCTTTCGACCCCACCGGGGTGTTGAAGAGGTATTTGTCCATGTGTGGGAGGGCGGCCTTCCTCATATCCTCGATGATCTTGAGGTCTCCCTCTGCGGGCCTCTCAACCCACTTCAGATCGGAGTCCTTCAGCTTCTCCTTTCCGATCTCCTTTCGGATATCGTCCATGAACTTGGTGATGGGGGCCATCGCCTTCATGGCCACCTCGAACGCCTTGAGGGTGTTCTTGTCATCCAGCTCCTTTGCGTCGCAGTCCACCATGGTGATCTTCTTTCCATCTCCCATTACCACCATCTGGAGCTCGGAGAACTCTATCTCTTCTGGTGTGGGGTTGATGATGAAGTCGCCCGTGACCATCCCGACCCTGACCCCGGCCACCGGGCCGTTGAAGGGTATATTGGAGATGTGAAGCGCCAGTGTTGCCGCTATCAGTCCCACGATGTCGGGCTTGTTCACGCCATCGATGCACAGGGGCATGATGACCACCTGCACGTCGTTCCTCATCCCTTCCGGGAAGAGGGGGCGGATGCCCCTGTCTATCATCCTTCCGGTGAGGACCGCGTCGGTTGTGGGCCGCCCCTCCCTTTTGGTGAAGCGGGGTCCCTTGATCCTACCTGCCGCGTAGAACCTCTCCTCGTAATCCACCATCAGTGGGAAGAAGTTCATGCCGGGCCTTGAGGTACCGGACATCGTTGCTGTTGCCATGACCACGGTGTCGCCCATCTGTGCTGTGACAGCGGCGCCAGCCTGTTTGGCCATCCTACCATACTCTATCTTCAGGCTAGTGCCTGAAAAATCTGTTTCAAATGTTTTAATCGTCATATAATCA
>JAGLEG010000428.1 GCA_023145185.1 Thermoplasmata archaeon | reverse complement strand
CGCCCCCCGCCCCGGGACAGCCGATCACCAGATCGTCGTATCCGTCACCGTCGATATTCCAGAAAAGTGCGTCCGTGCCCAACAGGTACCCCTCGCCCCCCAGAAATATGAGATCGGTATTGTAGATCTCAAGGGAATCATGGATCGTACTGTCCCCCCAGAAATACTGCAGGATGCCGGAATCCACCCCATTTGTCCCATTCGTGGGTGAGGAGAGAAAAAACTCATCCCTTCCATCCTTGTTCTGGTCCCCAAGGACCTCCAGGAACACCTCACCCGCATCGGTGAAACCCTCCGATACGTGATCGTCCATCATCTTCAATCCACCGGCATATGGGGATGAGAGGATCAGAAAGGAGTTCAGTATGAATACAAATACTATGATGAAGGACAATAATGGCTTACTCAACGAATCTCTTGGGCGAATATGAACACCTCCTTAACGCTATACGAAACGATCGATACAGGCTGAACGTATCTATGCTCATGCCATTATACATTATTATTACTTGTCGTAAACAGGCAATATGATCGCTGTGTTCGCCCCTATCAATTGTACTCGGCAAGGAACTCCTCAACGGCCCCCATGCCTCCCTGACCCATGACGAACCCGTTGTATGGCTCCCGGGGCGTTATCTCGTGAGCGATCGGCTCGACCATAAGCTTGTTGAGGGGCTCAGCCTCCTGTACGTGGCCAAGGGCCCAACCCAACTTGCAGTATGCGACCTCGGGCAGCATGTTGCCCAGCGGGACAACCCCTCTTGACAGGAGGTCCCTGCCCGTATCGTATACGAACATCTGGGTGTAGCCAAAGAGCGTCTGAACGGACATATACATGTGAATGCCCTCCTCATGAGCCCTCTGGATCGGGTCGTAGAGCGGCTTGTTCACATGACCCAGACCTGTTCCCGCAATAATTATGCCCTTGTATCCCTTATCGATCATCGATTCCAGGATATCGGGGTCCATGTTGGGATAGTAGTAGAGAATGGCGATCCGGTCCTCCCAATGGGGATATATCTCGACCTCACGATCATCCCTTCTCCTCTTGATATCCTTCTTGTAATAGGTGAACTTTCCGTCCTCGACCTTGCCCAGGGGGACGTCTCCCAGGGTCTTGAAGGTGTTCCTGTAGGAGGAGTGCATCTTCCTCACCCTTGTCCCGCGGTGGAGGTAGCAGAACCGGTCAGAGGTCGTACCGAACATGCACACCATCACCTCCGCCGCATCAGAATAGGCCGCGGTGTTCACGGACCCTATAAGGGTTCTCGCCGCATCGGATGACGGCCGGTCAGAGGAACGCTGGCTGCCCACCATGACGATAGGGACCGGGCTCCCCTGGACCATGAACGATAGGACCGCGGCCGTGTAATGCATGGTGTCCGTCCCATGCCCTATGCAGATGCCCTTTACGCCGCTCTCTATCTCCTTCTTGATGTGCTCGGCCAGGACCTTCCATTGGTGCGGGCCCATGTTCTCGGAGAATACGCCAAAGAGCTTTTTGGTGTTGATATTGGCGATATCCGCAAGCTCGGGCACGGCGCCGAACAGCTCCCCGGGGGTAAATGCGGGTATTACCGCGCCCGTCCTGTAATCGAGCCTGGATGCTATCGTGCCCCCCGTCCCAAGGATGGTCACGTTGGGCTTCTTTGGATCGAACGGGAACTCCTTTTCGGGGATCTTGTAATTGGCCTTCCTGCTCCCATCGCTCTTTATCGAGATCACGTTGCCGGCTGTGATGCCGATATTGTATCCCGTGATCATCTTCAGGACGAGGTGATCATCGTCTCCAGCTGACCTGGGAAGGAGGACCCCCTCTATCTCCTCCTCTCCGGCCGTAACGGTTATCCTGTCCCAAACTGCGATGTTCTCCCTTTTCAGAAGTTCGAGCGCGGGACCGCTGTATCCCTGATAGGTGTCGTCGGCCAATATACCACCAAGGGCTGGAATAGACCGCTTGTTAATAACGATTTCTTCGATTGTATGCGCATCCTCTTCAGAATATCAGATTCCCCACGAGGATGCAGATGATCAGGGAGGTCGATCCCACCACGTCCATACAGGCCGTCAGGAGGGGGATGACCACGTTATCCGGATCAAGACCTATCTTGAACGATATGTAGGCCGAGTAGTACGCGATCAAGGATGAGACCAGGGTGATCGTAGTTGCCCCCATCATCATGATGAATAGCAGCTTCGGGTAGAATACGGTGCCCAATCCCGAGATCCATCCCAGGCCGGAAACGGCCAATGACATGACAAAGAAGACCATCAGTGATATCAGGAGAAGGGAGACAGTGGACCGTATCATGAGGCGGTTGGGCTCAAGCGTGATCTGGTCCTGACCCAGATATGCGGAGGAGGTCAATCTGGAGCCCAGTATGGAACCGATGGACCCTCCCTGCGCGTTGAAGGCGGGGATCAGCATCAGGAATATCGCTCCCTGGAAGAATATGTCGAAGTTGGCCTGGAGCATGATGCCGGATATGCTCGATAGGAGAATGGCAAGCATTGCAAACGGAAGGGACCCCCTGAGCACCTTTCTTACCTCGATATGGCGGCGGAGGAGCATCATCGTCAATATGATCAAAATGAGAACAAGGCTGATAACGACGGAAAGGACCACCAAGAGGTGGGGTATGTTCAGAACGATAAAGGCCGCGATGAACATCACCGGGATGGTCGTTATATCTCCGGTGGTCGCGATCATCGGTGCCGAGATGTTGTCCGGATCATATCCACGTCGGAACGATATCAGGGTGACGCCGATCGTGATCGCGAACATCAGGACCCCCGAGATCACACCTGCCGATATGGAGATGAACAGAAGTGTGGATACCGGGGCGATCTCTATCGAGAACAGGCCTGACATCAACACGCCGGCGATGGGTATCAAGGCCGAAAGGAGCATCAGCTGGGCCGCAGTCGAGAAGAGCTGGGTGGAGAGCTCCCTGTTGTTCCTCATCGTGGGTTCGATCTGCCCCAGGTGGAGGCGCGACCCTATCCTTGCCGCCAAGGCCCCGAAGGTATTTCCCCTTATCCCGATCGTAGGGGGCAGTAATATTATCAGGCCCGGGATAAGGACCATATACTCCTCGAAGGTGCCCATAATGAGGCCGGGGAACAGGTCTGCCATGCCTGCAAAAAGTAGTATTAACGATGATTGTCTCAGAATCTGCATTTCCGGTTTTAAGAAACGTCGCCCCCATCTAGCTACCGTACGGAACGTAGCCCGGGCTGGGTAACTGGTGCCATATCTCCTCTG
Source organism: Thermoplasmata archaeon (assembly GCA_023145185.1). GTDB lineage: Archaea > Thermoplasmatota > Penumbrarchaeia > Penumbrarchaeales > Penumbrarchaeaceae > JAGLEG01. The sequence goes on along the minus strand of JAGLEG010000428.1, from coordinate 2,100 downwards.
GCCCGCTCCCTCTATACTCAAGGCTAGTTCCTCCTGCGGCAGTCAAACGTTCGTGAGGTTCATCTTCATCGATCATTTCTTATCTACCCTGTTCTACGAGCTTATCGTGGAACACGACTACACAGTAGTGGTATTATTTATGGTTTACCCAGTTGGGTCACGAAGGATATTCGCCTGTAAAACTTGGCAATGTTATTAGGTTGTTAACTTTCGGTTGAGATAGTTTTATATAGAAGAGAAAATAAACGAAATGCTTTTATAGAAGTTAGATATAACTGGAGAATTCAGTATCATTTAGTAAAAAATGAGGTGATTTTATATGATGGGAGGAACTCCGATATTTGTGTTAAAGGAAGGAACGGAAAGGGAGTCCGGCAAGGGCGCCCAGATCAAGAACATCGCAGCTGCCAAGGCGATAGCCGATGCTGTGAGGACCACCCTCGGCCCCAAGGGCATGGACAAGATGCTCGTGGACTCCATGGGCGACGTCATCATCACCAATGATGGTGTGACGATCCTCAAAGAGGTGGATGTTGAGCACCCCGCAGCCAAGATGGTGATCGAGGTAGCAAAGACCCAGGACGAGCAGTGCGGGGACGGGACCACAACGGCTGTGATCTTCGCAGGCGAGCTCCTCAAGCTCTCGGAGACGCTGATCGAGAAGAACGTCCACCCCACCCTCATCACCGAGGGATACAGGCTGGCGGCCGACAAGGCCGTGGATGTCCTCAAAGATATGTCCCTTGAAGTGGGCATCGATGACGATGAGAACCTCAGAAACATCGCACTGACCTCCATGACCGGGAAATCAGCCGGAGACATGAAGGATATCCTGGCCGATGTTGTCGTCAAGGCGGTCAAGTCCGTTGCGGAGAAGACGAATGATGGCTACAAGGTGGACATCGATAACATCAAGGTTGAGAAGAAGCAGGGCGGCTCCGTCAAGGAGACCTCCCTGATCGAGGGCATCCTCGTCGACAAGGAGAGGGTTCATGAGAACATGCCCACATCCGTCGAAGCTCCCAAGATCGCACTGATCAACGCCGCCTTCGAGGTCAAGAAGACAGAGGTGGACGCAAAGATCCAGATCACCGACCCCTCCCAGTTCCAGAAGTTCCTGGAGAACGAGGAGAACATCCTCAGGGAGATGGCCGAAAAGGTCTCGAACGCTGGTGTCAATGTGGTCTTCTGTCAGAAGGGCATCGACGACCTCGCACAGCACTTCCTCGCAAAGAGGGGCGTATACGCTGTGAGAAGGGTGAAGAAGTCCGACATGGAGAAGCTCGCAAAGGCGACCGGCGCCAAGATCGTCTCGAACCTGGATGACCTCTCAGCAGAGGACCTGGGAAGCAGTGGAAACGTGAAGGAGGAGAAGATAGGCGGGGACGACATGACCTTCGTCACCGGCTGCACCAACGCAAAGGCTGTCTCCATCCTTATTAGGGGAGCATCCGAGCACGTTATCGACGAGGTCGAGAGGGGAATGCACGACGCACTGTCCACCGTGGGAGTCGCCATCGAGGATGGGCTCATGACCGCGGGCGGCGGCGCCGCATCAGTGGAGATCGCAAGAGAGCTCCGCACATTCGCCATCCAGACCGGTGGAAGAGAGCAGTTCGCCATCGAGGCGTTCGCCTCAGCCCTTGAGGTAGTCCCAAGGACCCTCGCGGAGAACGCGGGCCTCGACCCGATCAATACGATCATCGCGATCAACAAGGCACACGCAGAGGGCAAGAAGTTCCACGGCATCAACGTCTACACGGGAGTCGTGGAGGACATGAGAGTGCTCAACGTCCTTGAACCCCTCAGGGTCGGCACACAGGCGATAATGGCCGCATCCGAGACCGCAAACCTCATCCTAAGGATAGATGACATCATCAAGTCCAAGGGAGGCGGCGGTGGAATGCCTCCAGGTATGCCTCCAGGCGGCATGCCACCAGGAATGGGCGGAATGGATTACTGATATCCGTTCAGATAAGTAATTTCGGGGGGCTTCGGCCCCCCTTTTTTTATTTTGAATATAATTATTATATTTTCCAAAATAAAAAAGCCGGAAAAGATTTTATTTTTTCCTGGGCTTGAATGTTTAAGAGATAAACA
>JAGLEG010000427.1 GCA_023145185.1 Thermoplasmata archaeon | reverse complement strand
GAGATAAAGATGGAGCTGAAAACAGGATATGGAGGGGACCTATCCTGTATGTAGACTTGAACTGATATCCTGTATCGATAGAGATGAAAGAAAGTGATTACGGAGCCCTGCTGTTATGATAAGAATAACCTCATTCCTGATATTCTTCCTCTTCGCGACGATGGCAGGGTGGGTGATCGATTCAGGGTACCGCTCCATCATCGATAAGCGGTGGACCAACGCGGGCTTTTTTATCGGCCCCTTCTGTCCGATATACGGTTTCGGAGGGCTTCTACTGCTTCTCATGGTATCCTTTCTGAGCGATCTCCCTCTCGCCGCCCGGTGCGGGATATATTTCCTGGGGATGTCCCTTGTGGAATTCGTCGGCGGGGTGTGGACAACGAAGGTTCTGAAGGTGAGGCTATGGGATTACAGCGATGCTCCCATGAACATAATGGGCCACATTGATCTCCTTCACTCCTTCTACTGGCTGGCCCTGGCCCTACTATTCGAGGGGACCGTGTGGCCGATCATAGAGTTCCTGAACACGACCGCAACCGAGCTGGCCCAATGGGTGGACATAGCAGTATTCACAACCGCATTGATCATGATGGCATTCGCCCTTGGAAGGAGGATGGTGAAGGAGAGATCGCGCGTAAAACCCTTCATCACAGAGGGAGCACCTCCTGCCCTCTCCAAACAGCTGGAGGAGCTCAATGACCACTACGAGGCACTCATGGGACAGCTGGATAAGGGCATAGTCTCCCCATCCGAGAGATCGGTAAAGATATGGTTCGATTCCAACGAGCACTACCTGGAGGATATCAACCGGGGTATCGGGGAAATTCAGGCCGAGGTGGGGAGGATCAAGCATACCACCGCCGTGAGGCACATCGAGAGGGACCTGGGCGATATATCTGGCAAGGTCTCCATGAGGCTGAAGGACCTCAACGAGCTGAGGGAGATGCAACTTGGAAAGCTGGAGGGCAGCCCCGAGGTGAAGGCGTTCACCGCAGAGCTTGGGACGATGAGGTCCAGGGTGGTCAAGAGGATGGAGCGGACCAGCAGAAGGCTTGAATGGAGAAGCTATATCCTGAGAAGAGGTAGATCGTTCCACCCAATGGCCTTCTTCGACAGGTTCCCCGCGTGGCAGAGTGGTTGGCAGATCAG
>JAGLEG010000426.1 GCA_023145185.1 Thermoplasmata archaeon | reverse complement strand
GGTGTGAAAAATGGGAATAGTTAATGTCGACTGTCCATTTTTCCACAGTGAGGGGCGCTCAAAATCATTAAAATAAATATGGCGCCCCGAACGGAATTTGAATCCGTGTCCTCGGCTCGACAGGCCGAGATGATAGGCCGCTACACCATCGGGGCAGGTTTGGAACAAAGCGGATAATCAGCATTGTGTATTTATGGGTTTCCCTTCGGGAAAAAATAATTCAACCATTTATAGATAAATAATTAAGGATACTTATAAACCAAAAGAAGATATTTGCCGTATATTGGGATTCGTTGGTGTGTAAAGTGATATATGGGCAGGATGTGCATGGATGATGCGTTATCTCGAACTTTGTGAAACCTTTGAAAGGATTGAACATCTATCGAAAAGATTGGAGATGACAGATGAGATAATATCATTGCTGTATGAAATTGATCCTGAGGATCTGTATATTTCAATAAGGCTAATACGTGGCGAGGTTGGGCCTGGATATGAGGGTGTCGACCTGGGAATCGCTGAAAAACTGATACTAAAAGCGGTAAATATGATCACATCAATCGGCGAGGATGAATTGAGCAATGAACGAAAAAGAATCGGAGATATTGGAGATACTCTTGAAAAGGTAATTATCAGAAAGAACCAGGCATCCTTGTTCAGCGAGCCGTTATCCATGGATCGTGTGTTCAACAATATTCAGAAGATCGCAAGGAAAGAAGGGAGAGCGTCTCAGGATGTCAAGTTAAAGATAATAGTGGAGATGTTGAACGATTCGGAACCTGTAGAGGCCAAATATATCGCAAGATCGTTAGCAGCGAAAATGAGATTGGGGATCTCGACCATGACGGTGATAGATTCCCTATCATATATTTTCAACACAGATATTGACAATGCCGTGGAAGCATTATCAGATTTGGATCTGGGAGAGGTTGGAAACGGATACGTTAAGGAGATGATATCGCATCGAACAAAACCCCTATATGGACTTATTGAGATATTATCAAAAAAGAAAGGGTGCCCCATAGATCCATACATAAGAGAACAGGCTCTGATGGTAGTTCAAGAGGTTCGGTCCAGTGTATCTGAACTGAGGGAAAAGATCGAAAGAGCATACAATGTACATCCTGATCTTGCGCTTATAGCAAGGTCCATGGCAATCGACGGTCCTGAGAGGGTTATCGATATCTCGGTTAAAGCTGGAGTGCCACTGAGATCGATGCTTGGGGAAAGGTCCAAATCAATAGAGGATATACTTTTAAAAATGGGGGGAACAGCTGCTTTTGAGTACAAATATGATGGACTTAGGATACAGGCGCACATATCCAAGAAGAGAGACGGGGTCGACGTCCATCTTTATTCAAGACAGCTGGAGGATATCACAGAACAATACCCTGACGTAGTAGACGTTCTAAAGAAGAGGTTTTCGGGAGATGATTGCATTGTCGAAGGAGAATGTGTACCGGTAGACAGGGAGACCGGTTCATTACTGCCATTTCAGGTGATATCTCGTAGAAGAGGGAGAAAATTCGATCTAATGAAAAAGGTCGATGAGGTACCAGTTCAACTGGTCCTGTTCGACTGTCTGATGCATAACGCCGAAGATAAAACACTGAGACCATTTATGGAGAGAAGAGGAATCCTTTCGGTTATCTTTCCTCAAATATCGGAGGAACTTGAGCTCAAAGGGGGTTTGAGCCTTTCCAAAATGAAGATCATAAATGATATCCCTCAGGGTGAAAAATTCTTCGAGCAGGCCCTTGAGAACGGGTGTGAAGGTATTATGGCCAAATCCACCTCTGATACCTCCTTTTATCAGGCGGGAAAGAGAGGGTGGAATTGGATCAAGTTCAAGAGGGATTACAGGTCTGAATTGAATGATACCCTCGATCTTGTGGTGATGGGGGGTTACCACGGAAGTGGTAAAAGGAGGGGTTTATATGGGGCCCTTCTGATGGGAGTATGGAATGAGAATGATCGTAGATATGAGACTTTATGCAAATTGGGGACGGGGTTTACAGATGATATACTTGAAGATCTTCTTGACCGCCTTGAACCTTACAAAATAAATGCCCCTCCTTTAGAGTACTCAGCCAGGATGGAAGCCGACGTTTTCTTTCAACCACGGGTAGTTCTTGAGGTCGTTGGGGCGGAGATATCCCATTCTCCGATACATACCGCTGGTTGGAAACCTTCTGTGGATGATACCGGATATGCCTTGCGTTTCCCAAGGTTCACGGGCAGGTTCAGAGATGATAAAGGTCCCGATCAGGCTACAACGGTATCGGAAGTGGAGAGATTATACGGGCTGCAGAACAAGAGATCGATATAAGCGTTCATCTTATTAGCTTGATCAATTTGGGCATGAACCTGGGTATTAACATAAGAAGGCCTGGGTTTTCCTTTAAAATCGCAGCACCCAGTTCAACGGGCCTGTCAATATCACCTTTTTCGTTTATCAAAGAGAGGATCTTCTTGTTTCCAAGGCGATCAACCAACATATCTATCTCACTATCAGATATGTCATCGATAATAGACCGGATCAAATTGGACCTCATCAGCTCCTTCCCGTTGCCTTTCCTCCAGTTTGACTGAAATCGTTCTATCGTCTTATTTGATATGTCTCCTGATCTTTCAACCTCATCAAATAGATCCTTGCACGCAAGTAGACCTGGGTAGATCCCTCCACCACTTGTGGCCTTTGCCATCGCAGCGGAGTCCCCCAAAATAATGCCATTTTCGGAACAGATCCGGGAAGGAACCCCGATGGGTATGGGGCTTATGGTCATTGAAGTTGGTTTGAAGGCCATCTTATCCCCTTTAGATCCAATAAATGTCAAAAGCCTGGGATCATTCAGGAAAATATCAAATTTTTCCCTGATGTTGCCCCCTTCCGTGGTTGATAATCCTAATTTGACCCGATCATTTTCACCATTGGGGATATACCAGGCGAACAATCCCTTGGCGGTATTCTCGCCAACGAAAACACCGACGATGTTTCTGGGGACATCTACATCCCCGGAAATTGTGCCTTCAACGCTTATTCCATTGAGAACGGTCCCTGGTTTTTCAATTCCCAAAGCCCTTCTCGTTATCGAACTTGTTCCGTCACAGCCGATCAAGGTCTTTGCAGAAAATGTTCGATCTCCAGAAACACCGATCGTTCTAACCTTCCAATAATCATCTGAACGAACGATCTCAACTACCTTATGACCAAGGTAAGCTTCGACTTTGTTTTCCAGCGCTAGAAAGAACATTTTCCGATCGAAAAGGGCCCGTTCTATCGAGAAGGCCTTGGTTTTTCTCCCCCTAAGTTGGAGAATAGATCCTGATGGTGAGAATACATCTGCACCGATTATATCGTTCAGTATTACGTCAGGGCCCAGTTTGTTAATGCCTTTAAGATCGAACACACCCGGATTAACAAGGCCGGCACATTTCAGGGGGGATCCAATGGCCGATCGGCGATCTATCAACACCGTACTTAGGGACTGTGAGGCAGCAAGGTAGGAAGCGTAGGAGCCGACTGGTCCAGCTCCAACTATGATAACGTCCCTGAGACCAGATGCCATGACCAACTGTATGTTGGCATCAGGATTAAACTTTTCACGAAATAGTGAAGAGAGGATACAAAATATATCATTTGAAATTGATAGCCGTTTCTGTACTGATGTTTGCGATATGGATAAAATATAAGGAAAATAATAACGTTCACAACCTTGGAACCATATTGGGTAGATAGATGGAATGGAGGGCAAGAATGCCGGAAGAAGAGATGGGAAAAGATATTCTAATTCGCGGTGCACATGTCATTTTGCCAGATAAGATGAAACCCATTTTGGGAGATATTTTGATCATTGATGGAATTATTGAAGACATCCACATTGGAGGAAAGATAGGGTCAAGGAAGGTACGTGGACTGGAGATCATAGATGCGGAAGGTTGTGTAGCCTCCCCTCCATTCTTTGATGGTCATATGCATTTCCATCAATGGAGCATATCTTCTTCATGTGTGGACCTATCACATTGCAGAAGCATGAAAAAAGTTCTATCATTGATGAGGGAGGTGGAGGCTGGTGATGTAGATAACACCATGTTCAACAGGACAGGAACATTGATAGGTGTGGACATGGACGACTCATTGTTCAGAGGTCCAGGAAAGATCGATGGACGTGTACTGAATAATACGTTTCCTGATAACCCAGTACTGATAAGGAGAATATGCGGACATAAAGCATATGCAAACGATAATGCCATGGACCTTCTGGATATATCTGATACTGCAAGAGTAAATGGAGTACTGTTGGAAGGGGATGCAATGTCATCCACATCCCAATTCTCTCCAACAGGAAAAACACTGGAAAACATACTGAAAGTGGGGAGAGATAAACTATATGCCATGGGGGTTATCGGTGGAGTGGAGATCATCAACGAAGGGGAAATTGATGTTTTCAATGAAGGTTTTATGGGGATGGGCGGAGGGTTGAGGCTTGTACTTTCGATAGTGCCTGAAGATAATAAAATACGAGGTCATCTGAATAGTACTGATATGTCATGGTCAGATCCACCCCAAGCTGATATCAGGGAAGATCAACCGCCTCCTATACTATTTTCAAAAATATTTATGGATGGATCGATTGGGGCAGGAACTGCATCATTCCACAAGCGTTATACGGATGGTAACAGGGTAGATCCGATAATATCAAAGAGGGAACTTATTCAATTATTCGCAGAATGTTCGGATAAAGGTATGATACCTATGATACACGCTATTGGAGATAGAGCAATATCGCAGGTAGTGGATGTAGTCGATAACGATCAATGTGTACGAATAGAACATGCAGAAGGATGTAATGGAACATTGATCGGCAGGATGGAAAGGCGGGAGATCGCACTATGCGTTCAACCAAATTTCCAGAGAAAATGGGGCAAGAAAGGTGAAATGTATGAGAGTAAGTTGGGTGAAATGGGGCTATCTTTGAATCCTGTTGAGGATCTCATCAAATCGGAGATCCCTGTCTGTTTTGGTACTGACATGATGCCACCTGACCCCATATACGGCATTTTTCAAAATATCCCATGGGAAGACCATGGTACCGCAAGTTGGAAAAATTCGGTTATCAATAATTTAAGAAAATTCACTTCTGAAGCTATGAGGTTGTCATTTGCAGGTGGTAGCGGTTTTGGAAATATTGCCAAAGGCATGAAAGCAGATATAATGTTGATTGGTGGAAGAGATGGATTGATAAGGGAAATACTTCTGAATGGAGATAGGAAAATAATCGATGTGAAGATATAAGAAATATTATTGGAATATTAGAAGGAAATACCGAAGACTATTTATAATGAATAAAATTTGACTCAAATCTTCTTATATATTGATCATTTGAATATGTCATCTGTCTTTGACGGACCAGAAAAATATCTAACAGGTGACAAATATTTTGACATCCAAGGAAATGGCGCAAAAAAGAGAAGAAAAAAACCGGATCGCCGGTGCCCGGTACAGGAGCGACATCAGCTTCGTCAAGAAGGTAATGAGGTCGACCTGTTTCATCAAAAGTGGAGTTGGAACGTGCATCGGTGTTTCAGAGCAAATAGCGCAATTTTCTGGTCAGAATGCAAAAGTTGTGAAATTCAGCGATTACAGTTTTCCAACTTTTGTAATAAGGCGAATGGATCAACGAGATTCGTATAGCATCGGATATGGGGGGGTTAAAAGCTCCCTCAAGATCCCAACTGAAGTTCCACTATAAAACCTCTATTAGGAATCTGAAACCCCGGTTGTGCCGTCCCTACGGCACAACCACTCTTAAGTTCCTCGTTCACAAGGGCGATACTGGTGTGGATCCACCATGAAACGATCCAAAAAAGAAAACACAGGTGCACGAGGTAAAGAGATAGGGGATTAATTTTATAGACCCTTCCCATACGGCTATTTCCCCACAAACTTGGTCTCTTTTCCCTTGCTTTACTTGGTGCACCACTCATAATTTATATCATAATAAATTTAACAATTTTACATGAAATGTGATTATATCTGGATAATTATGAGGGAGAAAAGTTATAATAGATTAACCTTATACTAGTATTATAGTCAAAGTGAAAATTAAAGGAGTGTTCCAATGTTTAAAAGGCTGATGATCTTTGCAATCGTATCCTTTTTTCTATTTGGAACCTTTAGCATGATATCGGCCTCTGAAGAAGGGTCGGATGAACAAATACATTTTAATAGTGAGCAGGGTCAAAAATTCATTGATATTGATAATAAACCGTCGAATGAAATTATGTTCGAGATAGATGATCAATATTCAGGAGGGCAACAGACAACTGGAATAACGATAAATGATGTGAGGGTGGACCCTCTGATCAATAAAAGGATATTCCCAAATACACCTACTGATTACAACGTGGTCACAAGTGGAAATCCACCTGATGAAGTAACCTTGATAATCGATAACGATAGGCCTGATATATATCTGAAATTTGAAATGACAACTCTTTCATTCATTTTGTCCAAGGATGCCTTTGGATCCATCACCCTTTTAGAAGAGGATTCCAGGGCATTTTATAATTCCTCGATAAACAAGTGGGAGGTACATTTCTGTCTCAAGATCTCGTGGAATTTTTCAACACCCGGTTCAATGGATTATAAAGTAGTAGTGGATAATGGCGGAGAGGTGATCGACACCTGGTTCGTTGAAGATGGATATATTTTCGAGACCGGATTGGTCTTTGATGGTGTTCCCCAGATAAAGACCGTGGAACCAAGAGAGATCACAGGGGATGGTTACATCAGGGGAGGAGCTCAGGCAATCCTGAGTGGAGTATCCCTGCATTTCAATCAGGCAAGCCAGATGGCGCCTTCTCCCGAAGACCTAAGGATCGCAATAGTCGATGATACGGGGCGTGAATGGGAATATCGGCCACAGAGTAGAAAAGATCTGGTCTTCATATCATTCTCATTTTCCATACCGCTTCAGGATGGCGGGATCAAACTTATGATGAAATTATTTGATACCCCCGATAACAGCATTGTTACTGGTGGGATGACCAAGGAATTGATCATTGATTCCACACCTCCTGTTCTTGACGATCTAAAAATTTCGATCACCGAGACAGGAGCTTTTTTGAACTGGGAAGTTACCGAATCCGGATCTGGTTTGGACGTGGGATCATTCTGTTATACATTGAAGGATATTCAGGGAAATGTTATCATTAGCAAAGAGAGAACAGATACCCTGAAATATGTCGATGGGCGAATATCAATTGAATTATTGGAAATCGCTAAAGGTGATTTCCAGATAATATTGTACGTGAAAGATAACGTGATGAACGATAAGGATGATGTGACGTTCATGTTCAAAACGTTGATCTTACCTCTTCACGATCTCTCCGTGGATCCTATGATCTCACATTATCCGAACAACATAGTTCAAGACAGGCCTGTGAGCTTTACGGCCAGTATCTCCAACCTTGGTACAGAGGATGAAATGGATGTTGTCGTGGATATAATCAAAGGAGGATCACAATTTGATCGTCTATATATCACAGAATTATCTGCGGGGTCCAATTTGGACATCAGTTGGACATGGGTTGCAACTGAACCGGAGGAGGAATTCTGGGTTGTAGTTGACCCATATGGTAAGGTTGACGATGAGGACCTGGGAAACAATAACGCATACCTACAGGTATGCGCGCAGTTGATCGATATTTCAGTCATTGGCTTGGATGAGATAGTATCGGATCCGCAATATGATATCGTGAGCTTCAATGTCGATATAAAGGTGATTGGAGATATCAAGGAGATCTCAATAAGGGCTATCCTCATCGAAGATGGGCAATCCATCAGGTTATACACGGTTCCCGAGTTAGATGATGAAGGATTGGCAACATTAGAGATCGATTGGGTAAAGAATATAGAGGTATCATTGATAACGATACTAATAGATCCGTATAACGAAATTGTGGAATCGGATGAGGGAAATAACAGATTGGTTATTGAAAACCCGTTCTTGATCGATGAGGAGGAGACCGAGCAGGTTTATCAAGAGGAGGTTTCAAATGAAGAACATGATATCATCCCTAGAGATCATGATAAAGAGATCATCGAGGAATATTCCAGGGGAGTAACGGTTCTGGGCCCAGAGATCAAAGACTCACCCTACAACTCATTTAGTGCAGAGATACCAGCCGAAAATGGCCCACCGGATTCAAATGAACTCTCGATAGATCCGATTGCCATACCTATCGGTGTGATCACCAGCGGGATCATTGTGTTTCTGGCACTGATGTTCTCATTTACAAGAGAACCAGTAAAATATCGACTATTCACGTTAATGATCCCTCTCTATTCGAAATTGAAAAAAGACAATATAGAGCAGGGTGTAAGATTTGAGATCTTAGGTTACCTAAAGGCAAAACCAGGGGCAAATTACACCGAGTTAAAGAGGATACTTGACCTGAACGATGGTTCACTGGTTCACCATCTGAAGATACTTGAGAGAGAGGAAAAGATTTATTCCAAGAAGCTTGGAAAATACAAGCTCTTCTACGTATCCACCTACAGAAGAAAGGCATCTATAGGTTCGTTCTTGACCCCTTTCCATGAGAGGTTGATAGAGCTGATAGACCTGGAACCTGGTATCATTCCGAAGAAGTTGGCTAAAGTACTTGACAGGAGCCAACCAGATATCAGTTACCATCTATCCGAGTTGACCAGGAATGGCTTCCTGGAGAAACGGAGAAAAGGTCGTCATACCCACTATTACATCAGGGATGAATACAAGGATATGATCGCGGCATAATAGAGTCAGGCATCTACTCTCTTGAAAAAACCCTCTTTGGGTTTAAAAATATCTCCAGTTGATACAAGTCTATTCAACTCCAACTCAAATATGGATTCCTCTATCCCTGAATTTTTCACGACCTTGTAAAGATCCTTTATGGATTTCAAATCAATGGTCTCTCTCAAGATAAGCTCTCTAATATCTGATCGATTTATTATTTTTTTTCTTTTATTGCGATATACAGGCAACGCTGGGGGGTCAGGTTTAATACAATCTTTTTTCATTTTTAAGGCCTGGATCATGGTTAGCAGGTCCTTATGTGAATCAAATAACTTCATGCCAATGATCTTATCCACATCGATCGTGGTTCCACATTTGATGCAGACCGATTTTTTGATCGGGTATCTGGAGCCCTGAATATTCTCACATTTTGGACATCTGATGATGCAGAACATATGTACCCTGATCGCATCATGTGATAAATTGGTTTTCACTTTTGGGTACCTCTCCGGACTTACCCCTTAATTGCATTTGTTTCCAGTGGAAGCATCAGGATAAAATAGTATCCGTTTATTCGGAGCGATAACTAAACGTCAGATGGTACTGGAGGTTTCTAATAATGACTGCAGATGAGAATACACTTTATCAATGGTGGTTGGATTATTTTATAATAAGGGATCTGGCCAGCCAGATAAAATACATTGCAGATAATCATCCAGATACAAGGTCCCTTGAAGTATCCTTCGATGACATATTCAGCGCAAACACAGATCTCGCCGAGGAGATACTGAACCAACCCCAAAAAACCTTATCTGCAGGCGAGTCTGCAATAGTTTCCCTACTAGATCCCGACCAGAAAGTAGGGATCAACCTCAAGATCAGGGAATTATTTACACAAGATAGGATAAAGATACGAAACCTTAGGGCGGAGAACCTATCCAAATTTATCGCATTGGAGGGAATAATCAGAAAAGTAACAGAGGTTCGTCCAAAACTTCTTTTCGGCGTATTCAAATGTAACTCTTGCGGATTCAAACAGGAGATAATACAGGATGCATTTTCATTCACAGAGCCATTGGATTGTACAAAAGATGATGGAGGATGTGGTAAGAGGGCTGGCTCGACAACTTTCATGTTCGTTATACATGAATCACTGTTCATAGACTCACAGAAGGTTGAGATACAGGAATATCCGGAGGGACTAAGGGGGGGAGACCAACCACAGAGGATACCAATACTCCTTGAAGATGATATGTGCGGAATGATATCTCCGGGGGATCGGGTAATGTTCACCGGCATATTGAAAGCAAAACAGAGGAAGGAAGGACAGACCAAAGCCACGGTATTCGACCTCTATTTAAAGGGTAATTGTATAGAACGAAACAATCAGGTTTTCGAGGAGATGGAACTATCAGATGAGGATGAGGCAAGTATCATAGAATTAAGTAAGGATGCCGATATAAACAACAAGATATTGAGATCCATAGCTCCAACAATATTTGAAATGGATCGCATCAAGGAGGCATTGGCGATCCAGCTGTTTGGAGGAATATATAAAGTTTATCCAGATGGTTCCAAAGGAAGAGGAGACATCCATATTCTGTTGGTGGGAGACCCAGGTACTGCAAAGTCAATGCTTCTTAAATATATGAGTGATTTGTCACCAAGAGGCATATTCACATCGGGAAAATCATCATCTGCCGCGGGATTAACTGCAGCAGTGGTTAAGGATGAATTTGGTGATGGAAGATATACTCTGGAAGCTGGCGTTATGGTTCTGGCCGATAAAGGTCTAGCCTGTATCGACGAGATGGACAAGATGAATGATAACGACAGAGCAGCAATGCATGAGGCGATGGAGCAGCAGACCGTCTCAATAGCAAAAGCAGGGATACAGTCAACCTTGCAGAGCAGATGTTCAGTTCTTGGAGCTGCAAATCCAAAGGGAGGTAGATTCAGAACAGATATTAGCACTCCAATACACGATCA
>JAGLEG010000425.1 GCA_023145185.1 Thermoplasmata archaeon | reverse complement strand
TCTCGGACAGCCAGAGGAAGTGGGGGGCGTTCCTGATCGTCATCCCGATCATATTCATCACCAACATCTTCAGGAACGTAGGGGTGATCGCGGTCGTTTTCGGGGGGACGATGGACTTTTACGTTGCCCATAACTACTACGCTAAGTTCATGTCACTGGGCATGATGATGTTCCTGACCTGGGTGCTCTTCGAATACCTGCCGGAGCTTCAGGAGAACCTGATCGGGCTCTTCGATCTTACCAAACGGGTCAGGAAGGGTATGAACAGGAACGGCCGTGTGGACATGAGATATCTGAGGGGCGATCACCACTCCTCATCCAGCAGGTAATCCTCAATATCCATGTTTCCAAGAGCGATCCTGAGCTCCACAGGGGTCAATATCACGATGCCCTCCCCCGAATATGATCTATGATCATCAATTGCGATCCTGGGGCAGGCGGTGGAGACGACGATCGAAAATCCCAGGACCTTTACCTTCATCGGGGATATGTGGTCCATCACGATCATCTCGTTCTTTATACCCTTGCCATCCAGTTCCTCTGACAGGGACGTCGCCAGGGTGGACCTCTTCTGACCTGGCTTCTCGCAGAGGATGATGCCTACCCTTTCACCCTTGTCCATGAGGTTCTGGGCCCGGGTTATCTGCGAATGGCGAACCCTGACAAAACGGTCCATCTCCCTGGCCTCGAAAATGGATATTCGACCCGTCATCGGGTCCAGGCAGTATACGTTCTTTCTGATGGAGAAGAACATCCCCATTGGATGGAATCTGCCCGTTCCTATGTACAGGAACGCCTCAACTTCAGAGGCGATCGATCTTGGACTGTGGAATGAACATCCCAGGACCTGTCCGGGGAAGAACTCCCTCTTTCCCGGTTGGCCTATATGGACGATCTTTCCAGCCACCTTCAGCATGACCTTGATCTCATTGAGCAGGTGAATGTGCTGCACCGTTGTCGCCAGGCCGATCCTGTCCTCCCTTACGCTGGTCAACAGCTCCCTGATCCCTTCATTCAGTATCTTGCGGTCCACCTTCATTCCCACAGGGAAGAAGTGGATCGGCATGGAAGGGTGTCTCTCCATTGATGGGATATCGGAATGGCCCAGATGGATCAACGCATCCATCCCCATCTCCGTGGCCTTGGTGGAGGAGTTGTCACATGCTCCAAAACAGGGATCCCCGTCCAGCAGTATGCTGGCACCGGTGGCCTTCTCCAGTTTCTCGATCATATGTGGTGCCCCTCTCTTCAGGCCTTCGGGAACCTGGACCAGGACCTTCTTGTATCCATTATCCCTTATTGCTTCGGCCATTCCATCGAAATCGATGTTAAAAGATGGGTAGATGTCGCTGAGGTCCATGAGGGAGTAAAGGCTTATGATAAAAGATACTATGTATTTTTTTCAAAGCATAAGCTGTTATATGGACAATTTGAAACTTGTAAATGAAAACTTCACACGTCGAATATATCAAGATCCGAAGCTTTCAGGCAACACCCAATCTATCGTCACTGTTAAAGTGAAGATTGGGCTGGGCATTTTATTTTAAGGTTAATAATTATATATTTAGCACCTTAATTTCTAATTATGAAAACTTCTCACGTTGTATGTATTTAGTTACGAAGCTTTCAGCCAACACCCAATCTATCGTCATTGTTAAAGTGAAGATTGGACTGGGCATTTTATTTTAAGTCAACAATGAGTAATTGTTATCTCAAAAATAAAATGCGATAGGTGGGGGACAGCGATCCTAAGTTCCCAGTGGGCTCGCGCACCACAGTACAGAAAGGAACGCTGGTGGGCTTAACTGCCGGGTTCGGAAAGAGACCGGGTGATCCCCACCGCTGTGACCGTCCACCCACCTATCTGGAATATATTTTTTTTCTCGATCATATGTGTAACTGATTAACGGCTGAGCCAGAGGTCGTAATGCGACATGGACTGTTAGTGGTGGCGGGCTGAACACCTCGGCGAACCTTGGTGCGTACACCCCCACTCTATCAAACCGATCTTCTATCGGAGTCCTTAAGATCTCTCTTTTTGAGGGAGGCTTCAAGCTTAGATGCCTTCAGCT
>JAGLEG010000424.1 GCA_023145185.1 Thermoplasmata archaeon | reverse complement strand
CTCATTTGGATCGCCGGTTCAATATGCACGGTCATCACGATAGCGCTCATTGTTGTTGCTATACTGGCCCTATTGGTTAGGAGAAAGAAGAAAAATTAAACATCGCTTGGCTCTTTAAATATGCTGAAATTGAATGTTAGGTTCAGATATTGCTTTGTTCTTAAACATTCAAACCTTTGACTAATCGGAGATTAGTCCGCCTAATAAGTATATTTGCTTAATATGAATGTTAGGTTCAGATATTGCTTTGTTCTTAAACATTCAAACATTGAAAAAATCAAAGATTTTTTCTGTTTTTAATTTAGGTTTGAACATTGCTTAGGTCTTAAATTAAACAAAAAAAAGGGGAGGGCACAACGCCCTCCCCATATCGTTCCTTGATGAGCACTTACTCGACCATTCCCAACGGGGCCTCGTAATCCTCGTCGTCATCCACCTCGTACTCCTCGGTGGGGTCGTACTCCTCCTCATCCTCTTCCTCCTCCTCACCGTACTCATCATCCGAGACCTCCTCCTCAAAGGCAGACCCACACTCGGGACACTCCACTGCGTCCCCACCGAGCTGTGCACCGCACTCGGGACACTCGAACAGGTCCTCCTCGAACTCCGATCCGCAGTTGGGGCAGTCGGGTTCGTCCGCTTCAACAACGTAACCACAGGTGGGACAGAGGAACTCTCCCTCCATGGGCTCGCCGCCGAAGTCCTCGTACTGGCGGCCGCGGCCGCCTCCGAACCTCATGCCACGGGAATCCTCTTCCTCTGGCTCCTCCTTCTTGTTCATCATCAGGTAGATCACCCAGAAGAGGAATATGACCACCACGATGATTATGAGGAATATCACCCAGATGGGCACCTTCTCATCATCACCGTCCGACCCGCTCTCTGCCTCCATGGGAATGGTCTCAAAGTTGACGACCTGCCCGGGGACGATGGAGAATGCCTTCAACACGTCATCGTAGCCATCGACCGCTATCAGAAGCTCGTAGTCTCCCTCGGTTATCTGGTCCTCATACCTGAACTCGCCTGTAGCCTGGAGGGGAATATTCACGCCCTCGGCCGCACCGACCTTGGTCAGTGTGATGGTCACCAGATATGGTGTGAAGGGGTTTCCGTTCTCATCCTTGACGAAACCCTGAATGCTCCCCGTGGTCACCACTGGCGCGGTGTTGAACACCCAGGAGTCCCCGATGAAATCCTTGTACTGATCGAGGGGCTCTATCGTTTCCTCCACCATCACCGTGTAGGTGGTGCTGTACTCAAGCGAGTAGGTGGGAACGAGGGTGGCAGTGAAGTCGAAAGCGGAGTACTCAACGGTTGCAAGTACTCTGACGCTTCCCCTCATCAAATAGAAGGTATCCTCGTCTATGGTGCTCCCGTTCATTGCCTCCGGGAATATCACCCTTACCTCGGTATCCACCGGGATCTCACTTCCTCCCGCCGTGGGGAACCGCTCCGATACAGGGATCGTGGACACCCCGCTCTCGGTGGTGAAGTTCGAGTAGAAAGGTCCGCTGAAGAAGTTGGAGTTCACATCCGCGATAAGGGAGGTCACCTCCACCCTGAAATCCACACCGTTCGCCAGAAGGTTCACGGGGGACATGGTCACGATGGTGTTGTCCTCGGAGAAGAAGTACTCAACAGATACTATGGTCCCGTTCTGCATGTTCCTGAGCATCAGGGTCTCCGTTCCCACCGACGTCGGGTCCAGCGGCCTGGAGAACGTAATTGTGATGTCGTCACCGATGGCGAAACCTGGCTCCCCCTCGGGGGGGTCCACGGAAGCCGTAAAGGCAAGCTCCCCAAGCTCCATATCCTGCTCGTTCCACATCATCGGGATCAGCTGGATATCGGTATACAGGCCGTCCCCATAGCCGGTGAGCGTCGCCATCATATCGTACGTCCCGGCCACGAGGTCCATGAACTCGTAAAGGCCGGCATCATCCGTGGTCGTGGTGTCCATTCCGCCTCCCACAAGGGATGCGGTCACGGTCGCCCCAACGGCCGGAAGGTCGTCCGGGAGCGTTACCGTACCCCTGAGCCCACAGTTGTTGGTCGGCGTCAGGGTGGCGTTGAACAGAAGTGTATCACCCGCAACTACGGCGATCGCCTCCTGATATGGCATCACCCAGGCCTTGGAGAAGTTAAGCTGATAGGAGCCTTCATCCAGGTCGTAGATGGCGTAATATCCGGTCTCGTTGGTCATCGCCACCGCGGAGAAATTTCCCTTCATTGCCTCGACGATAACGCCGATCAAGGGGGTGCCGCCGGTGGTGTTGACATATCCC
>JAGLEG010000423.1 GCA_023145185.1 Thermoplasmata archaeon | reverse complement strand
ATATCGTGGACCCCCAGGTCAGTGATCACTCCCACGTCGTTGATCCTGGCAGGATAGTTGGATACCCTTCTCGAGGAGATCGTGATCACCTTTCCCAGGTTTTTCTTATCGATGAGCTCCTTGGTGAAGTTGACTATAGGGTTGTGCCTTTCTATCATTCCCACTGCGAACGTCCTTCCCATCTCCTCTGCGAGATCTATCATCTTCTGTCCGTTCTCCACCGTGTCGGCTATCGGTTTTTCAACCAGAACATCTATCCCTGCCCTCAGGCACTTCTCCACGGCTTCCAGGTGGAAGATGGTGGGCGTTGCTACCGTAACAACCTCGACGCCGGACCTCTCAATGAGGTCGTCGACGGAGCCATACGACGCGCATTCGAACTGCCCTGCCACAAGGTCTGCCTGCTCCTGGTTCGCATCGCACACGCCTCTCAGGTCAGCCAGTTCGGAGAGCACCCTTGCGTGGTTCCTTCCCATCGAGCCAACGCCTATCACGCCTACCTTCATGTTCGAGAGGTCCAAATTCATCCCTCCATTATTTCCCTGATGGCCTTTACGATAACGTCGATATCGTCCGGGGCGACCATCGGATGCACCGGTAGCGATATGACCTGCCTGCAGCACTCCTCGGCCACAGGGAACGTGTCTTTCACATGGGGTTTCATCGCGGGAGAGGATGGGATGGTCGTAGGATAGAATACCTTGTTCCCTATCCCTTTCTCTGCAAGCTTCTGCGAGACCTCTTCTCTTCCTTTGGCGATCTTGATGGTGTACTGGTGGAATACTGGTTCATTCCCCTCCTGAATGAAAGGGATCTCGATCCCATCGACCTGTTCCAGGCCTTTTGTTAAAAGGGCGGCATTTCTCCTCCTGAGCTCATTTTTCCCTTCCAGCTTTCTAAGCTGAGCCCTGCCGATGGCAGCGGCCAGGGATGTCATTCTGAGGTTGTATCCTACCGAAAGGTGGTCGTAGCGTGCGACCTGCCCGTGGTTCCTCAGCATCCTGATCTTTTCTATAAGTTCCAGATCATCGGAGACGACCATCCCCCCCTCGCCGGTGGTCATATTTTTTGTGGGGTAGAAGGAGAACATGCCTGCCCGACCCATGGAGCCTGCCTTTTTCCCCTTGTAAAGGGAGCCGTGGGCCTGTGCACAATCCTCCAGAACGGGAATGCCGCCTGCGGCTTCCAGTATGGCATCCATGTCTGCACACTGGCCGTAGAGGTGGACGGGAATTATGGCTTTGGTATTCCCGGTGATCACGTTGGAGATCTTCTTCGGGTCTATGTTGAAGGTCCTGGGGTCGATATCCACAAAGATCGGTTTTGCACCCAGGAAAAGGATGGGGGTGGCGCTGGCAATGAAGCTGAAGGATGTGGTGATCACCTCGTCGCCCGGCCCCACTCCCAGGGAGGCAAGTGCCATATGGATCGCCGAGGTGCCGCTGGATACAGCTGCCCCGTGCTTAACCCCACAGTATTCTGCGAACTCTTTTTCGAAGCTCTCCACCTCGGGCCCGTGGGCAAGCATGCCGCTGTCCATCACGCGCATTACCGCTTCCTTCTCTTCCTTTCCCACTACCGGTTTTGCCATGGGTATCATCGTTTTCCCCCCCGTTGATGCAATATATGAGATGGTCGATTCGGAGCCTGCCGATCGACCAATTCTTCGGACCGAAATCAGCCACACCTCTATTAGGCTTTCCATATTTGTTGGTTGTGAATTGATGGAACGTAATATGGTTCCTGGCGTGGGTCTGTAGTCTGCAGTAATACCCTTTATTTATTAACGTGGAGTTCATAGGGGTTTCTGATGTCAGATGAGATCGAGGTGAAACTGTACGAGGAAGCCGATAGGGAGAGGTGGGACAGGTTCGTGGAGGGGTCGAACAACGGCACGATATTTCACATGCAGAGGTTTCTGGAGTACCATGATGTCGGAAAGTTCGATTTCCATCATCTAATATTCGAAAAGGACAGCAATATATATGCGGTCCTTCCCGGACAGCTCCGAGACGGGGTGTTCAGATCACCGATGGGCGCAA
>JAGLEG010000422.1 GCA_023145185.1 Thermoplasmata archaeon | reverse complement strand
AGGCTGGCCCCTCTCCCTTATTCTCTGGTAGATCGCCAGGCCCAGGACAGATGTCACAAGGAGCGCTCCAACTATGGCCAGATAGAAGCCTGGGCCCCACGTCAATCCATCCTCCGCCCCTTCCAATCGGTTTCCCAAAATGGCCATCGCCGCATTCATGCCCAGGTAGAACCAGAAGGGGGCGAGGATCGAGAGGGCCGCGGCAGGGATAAGCGTTCCCAGAGACCATCTGCCCTTTATCGTCCGGATAATGATGGTGATAACGACCAGCCAGAAGGACGCCAGCAGGAAGTACCACGAGAGGGGGATGCCTATGCCCTTGGCCATGTCCGGCTGCTCCATGGGATATATGTTGATCGAATTCGCGCCACCCGAGAAAGGTGCCAGTTCCGACCGTCCCCAGTGATCCTCCATTGTGGCGGTTATCTCAACGTATATCCCTGCGACATTCGTCTCCTCGGGATACTGCGCCTCGATCAATACCGCCTCAGAGTCGCCTATCTCATGGAAGAGGTACTCCTCATTCGAGCTGTACAGTTCAATATCCTCTCCCACGAAGGCCAACTCATCGGCAGAATAGTCGGTCTTGGCCATAACCTTGATCTCGCTAACGGTTATGGTAACGCCGTTGGTGTCTACGGATCCGATCAGCTCTGCCAGATCATTCTTTTCGTATGTGATCTTCACCTGAAGCTTCTGGTCGAACCCCTTGACCCACCAGGGGATCAGATCGGCCCTGAGGTTAACGCTGAGATAGGCAGAGGGGTTTGAATATTCGTTCCATTCCACTCCCGAATCCTCGGGGGGGTCCCTCATGACAAGCTCGTATTCATACTCTTTTTCCTTGTAGGAATCGTAGAGGATGCCCATGTTCTCGAGGAACTCTCCCCTCACCTCTGGATAGGTCTTGTGGATCGGCCCGATGGAGATATTGGTTCCCATGCCTCCCCCTCCAATTATACCTCCGCCTCCTTCATCCGGCTCCAGGGTGTTGAGCTCGTACTCGAAACCCGCGGAGTCGCAAACAGCCCCAAGCTTGTAATTGACGGGGCCGACCGCACTGGTCCTCTCGTATTCGGCCCAGGGGATCAAAACACCATCGGAGATCAATGGGATCCGGTCTCCCTCATCTCCGTGGGACATGGCAGATAACGTGAATATGGTCGAGAACCCAAGGATCAGGACCATTAACAGGCTCAGCTTGTCCCTCATGGCGTCTGGGAGGGGACCATTGGTATAAAACGATTTTCAGAGTTTATCCCAGAAAAGAATGCGGGCCTTTTCAGGCCCGCGAGGTGTGTCCTTTGCTGGTATGTTCCATGATCGATACCCGAAGAGGGTTGCCCCCCCTAAAGTGATATCGCTTCGGGTATCTCATCAGAGGTGACGCCGGGCCTGTGGATGTGCTCGTGGTTCATACTCCATTCAAGCCGGAATATCTCACCCACGATCTCATTCATTTCTACCTGAGGCATCTAAACAACTCCGATGATCGAAAGCTGGGGGTTTTCGATATATGATAACTGGCCCAGCTGATATAAAAGATCGAACTGGGAACCCCTGGGGACTCCCCAAAATTATCATATCCTTGTCCGCCATCGGGGTGCATGGGTAACTTCGAGTTCGGGGAGTCGGTCCTGCTCATGGATGGACACAAGGCATATCTGGTCAAGCTAGAGGAAGGGATGATGAAACTGGAGGGTGGAAGGGGTGCATTATCATCCTCAAATATCGTCGGTAAGAAAGAGGGAGACCGCATCACGATAGGAAGAAAGGAGTTCATCCTCATCAGGCCGGATATCCTCGACCACATAGAACACATCGACAGAGGGCCTCAGATGATCCTCCCGAAGGACTCCGCCGCCATCGTCCTGGGGCTGGGACTCACATCTGGAAAGAGCGTGGTGGAAGGGGGTGCCGGTTCGGGCGGCCTGACGATAGCCCTGTTGAACTCGGTCCGACCCAATGGAAGGGTCACCACGTATGATATCAGGGACGACCATCTGAGAAAGGCCCGAATGAACGTTGGGACAGCCGGCCTTTCGGACAACTGGGAGGGGCTGCTGGGAGATGTCAGGTCCGACGTGAAACAGGGCGAGGTGGACGCAGTGGTACTGGATATCCCCGACCCCGAAGAGGCGACCAGGTCAGCATGGGACGCACTACGCTCGGGGGGAAGGTTCTGTGCCTACGTACCCACCTCGAACCAGATGGAGAAATGCTGCCTGAGCCTGAGGAGGGTGGGTTTCTCCGGTGTCGAGGCAATGGAACTGATCAAGAGGGGATACTCGGTGAAAGAGGGAGCTGTCAGGCCCTCAACAGATATGCTGGGGCATACCGGCTTTCTGATCTTCGCCAGGAAGTTATGATCTCATTTCATCCTGTCCTCTATAAAGGCCTTTAATTTGGGGTCCTTGACCTTGGGGAGGACATAAGAGTACATCTTCTTCATCTCCGAGTACCTCGTGGTGTCCATGTACAGCTGTGCCAGGTTCAGCTGTACGTTCAGGTTCCCGGGCTGCAGGTCATAGGCCAGATTGTACTCCACCTCGGCATCCTCGTGCCTGCCCTGTGAATGATACAGGGATCCCAGGCTTGCATGTGGTTCCCCCCTTTCCGGGTCCATGATCATGGCCTTTCGGTATTCGATCTCAGCCGCCTTGGGCCTCTGTGTCGCCTTGAGAAGGTCGCCGTAATTGAGGTGGGCCTCGATTGAGTTGGGGTCAAAGGATAACGACTGCACGTACCTCATCTCTGCACCCCTGAGATCGCCGAGCCTGTGCAGCTTCATACCCTCCTCGACCAGCTTACCTGCTTTTTTCTTTGAGAACATCCCCACTTTCGAACACCGTCCCACACCTTGTTATCGGGCCGTTTCAATCCCTTCCGCATATTTATAATATATGTACTATATCATCTGGATACTTCTGGATGTTCTTCATCTACGGGTCTTGGACGGGAAGGCAGGTCTCATGAGGATCGGAATACTGGGATGCGGGTTCATTGGAACCACCATTGGGGGCGCAATGGAGCAGAGGGATGAGGTGGAGGAGATAGACCTCATTGACGTGGATTTCGAGAGGACACAGGACCTGGCCCATAGGCTTTCCAAGGCTCGGATCTTCGGAATGGACGACCTTGAGGGGTTCATAGAGAGGTCCGACCTGGTGGTGGAGGCCGCCTCCCAGGACGTCGTGGGGGAGATCGGACCGATGATCCTGAGTGCGGGCAAGGACCTCCTGATAATCTCCGTGGGCGCACTGGTGGATGACCGCCTGTGGAGTGAGCTCAAGAAGCTCGCAGGGGAGAACAACGCCAGGATCTACCTGCCATCGGGCGCCATCGCGGGCATTGACGGCCTGATCTCGGCATCCAGGGCGGACATCGAATTCGTAAGATTGACGGTGAGGAAGCCGCCCAAGGGCCTCTCTCTACCTCCATCGATGCAGTCGAGATGCGAGGAGCTGGTCCACATCAGGGAGCCGATGACCATTTTTGATGGAAGCGCTAGAGACGCCGTGAAGATCTTCCCCAAGAACGTCAATGTGGCCGCCACCCTGGCAATTGCGGGCATAGGCTTCGACAGGACGGAGGTGAAGATCATAGCCGATCCCTCGGTCTCCCTTAACAGGCATCTGATCGAGATCCGGGGAAGGTTCGGGGAGATGAGGGTTGAGATGGAGAACCAGCCCTCCACGACCAATCCAAGGACCAGTTACCTTGCTCCACTCTCCGCCATCTCCACGATCGAACGGATCATCAGCGGGGTAAATATTGGGAACTGAGGATTACTTATGGGAACTACATGGGAACTTGAACTGATCGCGCCTTCTCTTTCAATAGGGAGCCATCTGGAATTGGATATCAGGAGGCCGGAGCCCCCTGTCTACGTCGGTGAGGAGTGGGAGCTGGAGTTCAGCGCCTCCATCCCGGAGGGGATGGACGCCCCCGTCCTGAGGGCAAAGGAGGAAAAGGGGCTGTCTCTCACGGTGAAGACGATCCTTCCCAATGGCGAAGATGACCTGACCGCGATCTACAGGATCCCGATCACCATCCACGACCCTTCGGGAGAGGGGGAGCTCAGGATCGTGGTCAAGGGAGGGGAGTTCTTCGCCACCCTTGGAATGGGGACAATATCGCTCAATGTCCTTCCCCAGAGGGTTCGCATCTCCCTTATGGACCTTCCCTATGTACTGGATGGAACAGGCGAGATCCCCCTCAAGATAGCCCTCACTTCACCCGGCGATGAGAGGATCAAGGGGACGCTGCAGGTGGAGGCTTTCGATGACGGTGGAAAGGTTCGGACCAGGGTAAAACAGAAGGTAAAACCCTCTTTCAAGGAGAAGGGTGAATTCCTGGTACCCCTGCACATATATCGGGAACAGGACGGGGGAAACATCGGTATCAAGGTGACGTTCAGGAGCGGTGGGTCCTCTTTCGAGGTCTACGAGGAAGATGCCGTCACCTTCGACGATCGGAGGGGCATCTCGGTGGATATGCCCTCCAATACATTGAAGGGCCTGACCCTGAAATTTACGATCAAGGGACCCGTAGGGACGTCGATACCCGAGGTCTCCATTGGGTCCAAAGGGGAATGGACTCCGCTGAAATTTCACGATAGCGGAGACGAGTCCTATGAATACGATCTGCCGAAAGATCTGGAAGGGGCTTTGGAGGTCAGGGTCGAGCGTGAGGACGACGAGATATTCCACGGCGACCTGATGATCCAGAGGCCGCAGGGCGTGGAGATCAGCAATGGTTACTGCTCCCCCGGGACGACGATGCCTGGATCCTCTGTGTTGATCGGCCTGAGTTACAGGATGGAGGAGTTGGGGGAGGATACAGCCGCCGTTGTAACCCTGGGCGGCAGGAGAACGATCCAGGTCAGGCTGCCTCTCGAGTCCATGGAAGGGAGCCTTGAGAAGGAGGTGGAGATCCCCGGGGATTGGCGGGAGGGACAGCACCCCATGGAGGTCTCCATCGAGAGAGGGGGCCAGAGGATCGCCAGGGAACTCTTCCCAAGGGCCCTGGTCCTGAGAAGCGATTCCTCCCTGATCTTCGAGATGGCGACACCTCTGGACCTCCAGAACGATAAAAAGGATGAGCTCACCAGATATCTACTGCCCGAGGAGGCGATGGGATCCAGGGAGAGCACCGGCGATCTGGAGGTGATCGAGCTCTCCACCGGAAGGCGGCTCTACAGGTGGAAAGGATCGGTGGTACATGGGAGAGGCTGGACCGATGAGGATGGGCCCCGCCTGATGTCGGCCGCCTTCGCCCACTTCCTTCTGCTCCTGCTTAGGAACAACAGATCGCTCAAGAGAATTGACGACATGATGGATCAGGCGGGATCCGGGCTGCATCGGTTCGGATCGAAGGACCCCATCAAGGCATCACGTCCCAAGGATGGATACCTTGAGAACATCAAGAGTTCCAGGAAGAAGGGTAACAAGGGCGAAGAGGGGACGTTCACAAGGTCAATATTGAACGCCTCGGCGGATGGGGACCTGTTCGGCTATACGGGGTCGGAGGAGGATATTGCGGACCTTTCGAGTGCTATCTCCGATCTGATGAGAGAAGATATGAAAAAGCCGCTCAAGGAGGTCCTGGAAAAGCGCATCAAACGGATGAAGGGCGCACGGGCGGATGTGGGGAGGGGAACTCTTGAGCACTCTCTCAAGGTCACGCTCAACGGCATGAGGTCCATCCTGACACACCTCAGGGAGATCTCGGCAGATGAGGCTGACATAGACGAGATAGGAGAACGGATGGGGGCGCTGATATTCCACATCTCGGCCCCCTCGCTCATTCGGATCGAGATGCTCTCCTCGTGGACGAACGAGGCGATGGGCAGCTGGGATGACCTTCGGGTCCAGAGGCAGAGATATCTCAAAAAAGAGATCAACCGCCTTCTTGAGTTCGCGTCACTGCTTGACCGGCTCTTCACAACCGTCAAGGAGAGGCTTGAGGCCTACGACACCAATATGGTTCTCAGAAACTCCCTGGAGAGGATCTCCCATCTGGAGATCGTCCCACAGACCAAGGGCATCCACGGCTCCGGAGGAAAGTCATGGAAAGGTAGGAT
>JAGLEG010000421.1 GCA_023145185.1 Thermoplasmata archaeon | reverse complement strand
CATATGATGGTGGGTATACCCCCTCTGGACTATCACATGAAGAAGCATTTGGTGACGATAATAAAGGTATCAAAGGGGTAATGGAGGAGGACCCACAAAAATTCCATGATGTGGTGGATAGATCGCTTGTAAAACAGTATGAGTTGATAAAAATATTGACAGAACGTGGCATGTTCTTCTGGGATTATGGAAACTCATTCATGAAGGCGGTCTATGACGCAGGTTCTACCGATATCGCCATAGAACCAGATTGCCCAGAGAAGGGTTTTATTTTCCCCTCATATATAGAAGATCTGATGGGACCAATGGTATTTGACTACGGTTTCGGCCCTTTTAGATGGGTATGTCTAAGCGGAAAGGAAGAGGATCTTGAGAATACCGATAGGGCTGCAATGGAGTGTATAGACCCAAATAGATCATCCCAGGATCATGATAATTATATTTGGATAAAGAACGCCCATAGGTACGATCTTGTGGTAGGGTCTAAAGCGAGAATCCTTTACCAAGACGCTATCGGCAGGGTGAAGATCGCCCTCCGGTTCAACGAGATGGTGAGGAAAAAAGAGATCGGGCCAATAATGATGGGCAGGGACCACCATGATCCTGGCGGCACCGATTCACCATACCGTGAAACTGCCAATATCAAGGACGGCAGCAATATAACTTCAGACATGTCCGTCCAGTGCTTTGCTGGAAATGTCGCAAGAGGAATGACAATGGTGGTTCTAAGCAATGGTGGAGGGGTGGGAATAGGTAAGGTTTCCAACAGTGGATATGGGCTTGTACTGGATGGTAGCAAGCGCGTCGATGAGATCATAAGATCAGCGCTTGAATGGGACGTTATGTCTGGAGTTTCCAGAAGATCGTGGGCTAGAAATGAGAATTCCATTAAAGTAGTAAGGAAGTGGAACGAGGATAATATAAAAAGAGGCCATATAACGGAGCCAAATATTGCAGATCTGGATCATGTGACTAAAACGGTGGAGACATTACTCTCAAAGAGGGATCAATCCTTAACCAGTGAATAATAGCTCCAGATATCCCCTTTTGCTCCCATCTCAGATAATATCTCTGATTTACGATCGAGCGATCTTTGATAGATCATATAGTTCTGTGATAACCACCTAAGATGCCTGTAAGGCAAATCATCCTCCAGCCAACTTGAGATATAGTGATCCTTGTAAGATAGCAGATAACCGATATTTTTACACGATTCTCTTCGTTTACCAGGTATCGATATAAGAAGCATGCTCAAATTCATGTATGAATCAATATAATCTGGCCTCCTTTTGATCGCTTCCTGGAATTCCTTGACAGCATCCTGAAAACGTCCCTGCGATGCGAGCATCTTGCCTTTTTCATTCAGGCCCAGTTCATATTCATCTGGTGAAAAAGTGATCTTATCCATACGATATGACCCTTTCAACCGCAAGATGATATTATCCTGGTCTTTCCCCTTTCCCAGACCATCTATTGGATTCAACATTATCGCACGATCCAACTGCTGGAGAGCATAATAATTGTGACCTTCCTTGATCAATTCATCACATTTCTGTATTGAAAAACTGATATCTCTTGTATTTATGCGGATCTCCTCATCAATGACCTTCTTTCTTATCCAGATACCTGAGGCTATGATCAGCAAAGTGAAACCAAGAATTATTGATGATAGAAGAAGAGGTGATGGATCGTTCAAATTCCCTCCATGGATATAGATCGGTATCACCAATAATATCGAGGATATGAATAATATTACATTTGGAATTGATTCTACTTCCACCATTGATAGATCTTTACCTATCAAAACCGTTGAGATCAACAACATTCCAATCCCTACCACCAATATTACACCACCAGATAAAAACCAAAAATTGTGATCATTTACGATATTAAATATCGAGAGAGCAAAACCAAGATCAACTGAAAAGATCCCGAGAATTAGTAATATCATATGTTTCACTCTAATTTTCTTAAGAAAGGATCTGAAAATATATATTGAAATTATTGTAAATAAGGCCAGGATCGAAGAAAAAAACACCGAAGCAAGGGAAAGTTCGTATATGAATATGAGCAGTATGGAGTATATTATCAGGGATGGAGATATTATTATGACAAGAGCCTTGTAAAAACCTTTTTTGAACAATTGATCCCTTGATAAGAGTAGTAATGATAATGCAATGGAGAATGAGATTATGGCCAACACATAATAGAGGTCTTTCACGGACCCCTGATAATTACCGGAAAAAAGATTTGACGCATCATCCAGTAAGAGTATCGAAAAACTGGCTATCAGGCCGATACAGGCCAATAGAAAAGGTGAGTCAAGGTCGATCTTATGGTCCAATGGTATCTTGGACCCACATTCATCACAGAGAACAGATAGAGGTCCTCTCTGTCCTTTGCATCTGGGGCAACTTCGATCATGATTCTCTAAACTTGTGTAACTTGGATCATTTTCTAATCCTTCCCCGTCCTTATCAATATATTGGGTGG
>JAGLEG010000420.1 GCA_023145185.1 Thermoplasmata archaeon | reverse complement strand
CTCAAACATGTTCAAGGGTATCGAGGATATGTTGAAGGTCACCCTGAATCCAGGCAGTGCGGCCGGGAAGAAGGTGCAGACGACGAGGATGGTGAACGGCGTTGAGGAAGTTGTCGTTTACGAGAGCGCAGGACCCAGGATAAGGGAGATGGGCCAGGAGGCCCTGGAGGCCCGCAGGGAGCTTGAAAGGGCATCTCCCAAGAAGATCCTTCTACCGCTGAACCGGGATAATTTCATAATGGCCACGGGCGCCTCCGAGACGGAGCTGCTTGGGGACGTCAGACATGACCCGTACGGCGGACATGATCATCTTGGCACTCCCCCTTACGAGCGCGTGATCGCCGGCGCGATACATGAGGCGCACGAAGGGGTCCTTTTCATAGATGAGATACCACATCTTGGACATCTGCAGCGGTTCATACTCACCGCAATGCAGGAGAAGGTCTTTCCGATATCGGGGAGGAATCCACAGAGCTCGGGAGCAAGTGTCAAGCTGGATGCGGTCCCATGCGATTTTGTATTCGTCGGGGCGTGCAATATACAGGACCTGCCCCACATAATCTCACCCCTTAGATCCCGTATCACAGGGTCGGGATATGAGATCCTCGTGGCGACCGCGATGAAAGATAACGATGTCAACAGGCAGAAATACGCCCAGATGATCGCCCAGGAGGTCGTCAAGGACGGAAGGATACCCCATTTCAACCTGGATGGGGTCAAGGAGATACTGAAGGATGGCCGCAGGAGAGCAAAGGAGCAGGACGGCCAGAAGAGGTCCCTGACCCTCAGGCTCAGGGACATGGGCGGTCTGATCAGGTCGGCAGGCGATGTTGCCCGCAAGGAAGGGGCAGACCTCGTCGGATCCGAACACGTGAAGCGGGCCCTGGACAGGAGCAAGCCCGTGGAGGAGAAGATAAAGGAGAGGTACGGTGCCTATCAGACTGGCGTCAAGAAGGAGATGTCCAAGGCCCAGGAAGCGCACTCCTCACCTTATAACTACTGGAACGAGAATGCAGATGATATCGCCGGATATGAGTGATATACCAAGAGGTTTGGATATGAGCAAAGGTGAGAGGGAGGGTGAGACACCTTCGCCCCCGGATGAGGAGAAGAAGGAAGGCCCCAGGGAGGAGCAGCCTGCTGCACCTCCAGATGGAGATGAAGAGGCAAAGGGTAATAAAAAAGCTGTTGAAAGCGAAGCCCCCTCTCCCAGGTCCAAGGATGGGCCCGTGGGGGATGTGCCGGATCCGATAAAGGATCAACCAAAGGCGGAGGAGGCCCCAAAGGCGGAAGGGGATCTCCCCGAAAAGGGTGAAAATGTAGGCGGGGACGAAGGATCCACAGAGCGCGAGGACGAGAAAAAAGCGAAAGATCCAGCCGAGACCAAACCCCAGACATCTGATGATAAAGATAAGGGCGGTAA
>JAGLEG010000042.1 GCA_023145185.1 Thermoplasmata archaeon | reverse complement strand
TGCCGCGACTGGCAACACCCGTCTCCTCATCCACGAAGATCAGATGGGAATCGTTGAGATACCTGAAGAGCTCCAGACATCTCTCCCATTCAAGCTCCGAGAACGTATAGGTATTTCCAGCAATAGAGAAAAACTCCCGCATGTCCACGGAGCCCTCCGCCGTCGCCATGGAGAGGATCTGATTGGAAAGCACCGTAAGGATCCCCTTCCTCGCCCTCCTCCTCTCCAGGTCCCCCCTCTTCGCCTTGAAGGCGACCACCGCCGCCTCAAGAACGTCATCGGCCTCCGTGGCCAGCACAACGCATTTTGAAACGTCCCCCACCCGATGTCCCGCCCTCCCCCCGCGCTGCATCAGTCTGGAAACCTCTTTTGGGGACTTGAACTGAATAACAAGGTCGATCCGGCCGATGTCCATACCAAGCTCCAGGGACGAAGTACAGAACAGCCCTCTCAGCTCGCCCGCCTTGAACCGGTCCTCCATCTCCATCCTGGCCTCTCTGGAGAGAGACCCGTGATGTATCCCTATGGGCAGCTCCGGCCTGTACGCCTTCATCCGCGTCGTCAACGCCTCCGCCAGGTCCCTGCTGTTAACGAAGATCAACGATGACCCGTGTTCCTCTATCAGCTCCGCCATTCTCCTTATCACGGAGGCCATCTTGGGAGTGCAGCCCAACGCCTCAGAACTATCGTTGTCCTCATCCAGAACGGCGGGGGAATCCACCAAAAAATTGTACTCCTTCTTCCAATCCCCCGTTATGATCCTAACTCTCCTCCCGAGAAAGGAGGCCATATCCTCCGGGTCCTCCACCGTCGCAGACAAACCCACCCTCTGGACCTTCCTGCCGGTCAGCCGGTCCAGCCTGGCAAGGGCCATGTCCAGCTGTGCCCCTCTCTCGTCGCCGTGCAGCTCGTGGATCTCATCTACTATCACGTGCCGAACGTTCATCAATCCCTTCCTCAAACGTGACCCGGTGAACATGATCTGAAGCGTCTCGGGCGTCGTAACCATCACGTCCGGCGGGTTCCGGGCCTGTTTGTTCCTCTCATTCTGAGTGGTATCGGAATGCCTGACCGATATCGTCAAACCAAGGTCCTCGCACCACCCCTCCATCCTCAGCCTCATGTCCCTGTTCAACGCCCGTAAAGGAGCGATGTACAACAGTTTGATCCCCTTCCCCTCCTCCTCCACAAGCCTCTGCAGAAGCGGACCGAAGGTCGCCTCGGTCTTGCCGTACCCGGTAGGGGCGATCAAAAGCACGTCCTCACCGGAAAGAATGGGCTTCAGGGAGAGCTCCTGGGGGCCCGTGGCCGTGTCGATCCCCCGGCTCAGGAGGAACCTGGACACGTCGGCCCGGAGGCCTTCAAGACCCTTGACTCCCTTTTTACCTTTCATGCCAGAGGGCCAATTGCCAGGAAACCCTTAAGATTTATCCTTACATTGCACCTACACGATGGCGAGGCAAATAAGGGTCCTGGACCAGACGACCGTCAACAAGATCGCGGCGGGAGAGGTGGTGGAATCACCTTCGTCGGTGGTCAAGGAGCTGGTGGAGAACTCCATAGACGCCCTATCCAACTCCATATCCATCAACATCGACGGGGGAGGCACCAGGTCCATACAGGTGACGGACGACGGAATGGGCATGTCAGGAGATGACGCACAGGTCGCGTTCACAAGGCACTCCACCTCCAAGATCTCAAGGATAGAGGACCTGGACCAGCTATCCTCCCTTGGCTTCCGGGGCGAGGCCCTGGCCTCCATAGCGGCGGTATCCCAGGTCACGCTGACGACCAGGGCCAGGGGGGGAAAGGAGGAGGGCGGGGTCCGCGTGGTGGTGACCGGGGGAAAGATGTTAACACTAGAGCCCACCGGCTGCCCGGAGGGAACCACGATCGCAGTCAGGGACCTCTTCGAGAACGTCCCTGCGAGAAAGCGCTTCCTCAGATCGGAACGAAGTGAAAGAACACGCTGCATCGACGTCGTCAACCGCCTCGCCCTGTGCCACCCCAACATATCCTTCAAACTTATGGTGGACGGCGAGGAGCGCCTGAACGACAGGGCGGTCTCCGACCACAGGAACAGGGTCGCGGCCGTCCTGGGGGTGAAGACCGCCAAGGGGATGATGGAGATACCCCCGACAGAGTGCGGAAGCGTGACACTCTCCGGCCTCACGTCGCTCCCCTGGGACACCAGATCGACCTCCGGGGGCATCACCCTGGCGGTTGGCGGACGCGTGGTGAAGAACAGGTCCATTATCGAGGCTTTGAGACGTGCCTACGGGTCCCGGCTCATGAAGGGGAGGTTTCCCCTGGCGGTCCTGATGATAGAGGTGGACCCCACGGAGGTGGACGTTAACGTCCACCCCACAAAGGACCTGGTGAAGTTCAGCAACGAGGGACAGGTCATAGGGTGCGTCGAGTCCACCGTGGGCCGCGTCCTCTTCGGGTCAAAGCAAAGAGATCGGCCGAAGGGCCCATCGACCCCGGTCACCTTTCCCGAGCTCAGAACCAAACATGAGACCCCAAGTGTGCAGGGTCGGAAACCGCAATCCACCCTGTTCGAGGGTGAGGTGAGGGCGCAGGAGACCCCAACCGTCGACATCTGGTCTCAGATACCAAATATCGAAGACGTTGAGAAACTGCCACCCGCACTGCCCGAGGACGCCGCAGACCGCAAGCTGATCATCATAGGGCAGCTGGACCGGTCGTACATCCTGTGCGAGCTGGGGTCCGACCTTTTACTGGTGGACCAGCACGCCGCACACGAGCGGATCCGCCTGGAGATGTTCAAGCGGAAGTACGCCAGGATGGGCTACTCCACACAGGAGCTGCTGGAACCCATCCACCTGGAGCTGGACGCCGCCTCCTCTGGCAACCTGCTCTCCATGTCGAAGGAGCTGGAGACCATAGGGTTCCTGGTGGAGGACTTCGGGAACGGCCAGGTGGTGGTCCGGGGCCTTCCGCAGTTCCTTGGACAAACAGAAGCCCACGTAGTTCTCAAGGATATCGCCACGGGGAACGAGTCCCACGAGGGGTGCACTTCCCCGGACCCGGCGTTCACGCCGCTCGACACGGGCATGAAGGACCGGGTGATGGCCCTCTCCGCCTGCAGAGGCGCGATAATGGCCCATCACTCCCTCTCACTCAAGGAGATGGAGGACCTGCTCAAGGACCTCTTCAAATGTGACATTCCCCTCCACTGCGCCCACGGAAGGCCGACGATGATCCGCCTCCCCATCACCGCCCTTGAAAAGTGGTTCCGGCGTGTGCTTTAACCTAACATGTAAGAATATCAAAGTTGGGCTCCAACCTAACATTTACGCCTCAAGGGATATGTATGTGCAGATCCTATGCACTCTCATGGGCAGATCGTACAGGGATAAGGCGAAGGGCAGGAAACAGCATAACAAGAAGAGCTCAAAGAAAAAACAGGAGGAGAAGAGCTCATCCATAATACCTCCGATCGTTGTGCTGGTCCTGGCGATCTCGCTGATCGGCGGCGGCATCTTTCTCTACCTGAACGAAGACGATGGAACCAACACGTACACGCCGGATGAGGATGATAACAATGACCCGGACCCGAAGGACGACCTTGCGTCCCATCTCACCGCCCGTTACGAGACCCTCGGCGGCGCGCCCGCAACCCTCGAACAACAGCTGGGAAAGGTGGTCCTTATAGACATGTTCGCCACGTGGTGCGGGCCGTGTGAGACGCAGATCGAGGAGTTAAAAACAGTAAAATCCTATTTCTCGGGATCCGACGTCGTAATACTATCCATAGACACAGATTACTCCAGAGAGAACGCGCAGATGGTGAACGAGTTCAAGGACAAACACAATGCCGATTGGACCTTTGCGATGTCCACGGCCGAGTTCAACGGGGAGTTCCCCGCATCGGCGATCCCCACCATTTTCATACTGGACCGCGACGGCGATGTGGTGTACGACCATCAGGGCGTTGAGAGCGGTGAATCGCTCATACAGATCCTCAGCTCATACGTCTGACCAACCTTTATCACCGTTCACACCCATCTGGTGTAAATGGTGAACTCACCGCTTGTCCTGGGATTGGGTGGAGCCGGCTGCGACCTGGTAGCATCGCTGGAATGTAGCGGGTACGAGACGCTTCTGGTGGATACCGACAGGAGAACCGAGAGAAGGCACCCCGGATCGGAGGTCCTCATCATCGGAAAGGAGCTGGTATCGGGGGAGGGGTGCGGCGGGAACATGAACCTGGGAAAGGCGTGCTTCAAGACCAATATGGAGCCGATCCTTTCACATATCACTACACACCGTCCGGTCCTGATAGTATCCTATCCCGGCGGAGGGACCGGAACGCCCGGCGCCGTGGAGATATCCGTCATGTTGGCCCGGTTCAAGGTCCCCTATTTCAACTTCCTGGTCTGCAGGAGGGGCCCGTCCACAGGGGGATTGGATCCCTTCGGCATGGGCGAGTTCCTCCTGAAAGGGCCACTTGGCCCCGGATCGCTGGTGTCAGTTGACAACGCGATCGGCCCCCCGGCCATAGAGGACGAGCAGAGGCTGGCCGATGCCGTCCACCTGCTGGCGTCCTCCTCCTCATCGACAGCACACAGCGTCCTTCCCATCTCCTCCTGGGGTGAGCTCGCCGGCTCGGAGACCCCGATAAGATCATATATGCTGGAGCTGGGCCCATCGGATGCCCTTCCCCTCTTCGACCCGGAACAACCGGCAACGCTCTCCCTCTCGGTGCCGGAGGAGATATCCAACGATGAGCTGATGGAGG
>JAGLEG010000419.1 GCA_023145185.1 Thermoplasmata archaeon | reverse complement strand
CCTGTCATATCCCAGGCAACCATTGCCCCTGGACAGATATTCTCCGGGGTACAGACGCTCAGGTTCTACGTGGTCGATGCGATCGGCGTGAGGCAGGTCACCCTCACCATAGATGATGAGAACCCCATTGAGATATTCAAGGGCGAGGGAGGCATGTACTACGAGTACCTCATGAACACCCAGAGGTTCTCCGACGGCAACCACGTGATCCAGATCAGCGTGACTGACATGGCCGGGAACGAGGTCAATGACACCTACGGCATCAAGACCGATAACACCGGACCCGAGATCTCACTGGACTACTTCTGGATCGAGGGTGATCTGGAGGTAAGGATCGGTGAGGTGAAAGAGGGGACCTCCGTCGTATTCATGGCGACCGTGACGGACCCGTCCAACGTGAGCGTGGTGCTCATCAACATCGACTCATCCGGATGGAGGGAGATGACCCCCGATTCCAACGCATCCAACGAGGACACCTATCTCCTCTACTGGCCAACGGTCGGTGAGGACACGGGAGCTCATATCTTCCAACTCAAGACCTCGGACAAATTGGGCAACGAGAACTCCAAGTCCGGCCTGATCAACGTCAAGAGGGAGATAAAGGAGGATAGCTTCGGGGAGAGGTTCGTGGCGGGTTTCATAAGCGCCCTTCCGATACTCTGGTTCCTTATCTTCATCGCCCTCATTGTGGCGCTGGGCATCCTGGGATACCTGGGAATACTCACCAAGTGGGCCAGGGGCGAGGGAAGGGACAGAGAGGATAAACCCGAGGAGGGCAAGGATGGGGAGGATAGGCCCAAGGGAGGCCTTGGAATGTTCAAGGGGAGGTCCCCAAGGAAGGATAAGGACCCCAAGGTCAACACCCTGAAAGATTCCAAAAGCAAGCCTATTAAGCTTCCCGGAATGAAGACCTCCGAGGATTCAGCGGACCTGGAGGAGATGGAGATCGACTGAGGTCCGAAGGCAGTAGCGGGAACGCCCGATAGAGGAGATGTGTGGGATGTACGTTAAACGGGCATATGGGGCCAGGGGCAGTTTCAGCTCCCTCTTGGCCGATAGGCTCGTTCCGGTCCTCCTGCTCATCTTCATCACCTTCGCCGTCGCTGTGGGTGTCGTCGGGGGTGAAGAGGCGTACACGGGAGGGGGTTATCCGGAATCCAGCGCCTCCTCGGGATACGACTCCATCTGGAGGGCCGATTCGGGGAATTCACCATCGAACACCTCCGTAACCTTCACCCTGTCCGGATCGGGGGCCAAAGGGATAACCCTGGCACCTCAGGACGTTGTATTCGTTATGGACCATTCGGGCTCCCTGGAAACGGAGGACCCCGGGGTCCTCAGGATCAGGGGCGCCCAGAGGTACGTGGACAACATGGTGGCGCCGTTCGATCGCGCCGCCATCCTCAAGTTCGACACCACCGCAGCCCTGTTCAACCACCTCTCGGCGGCGCAGCCACAGGTGAAGGCGGACCTGGATGCGCTGGCGAAGATACAACCCCAGGGCCAGACCAACTTCCAGGCCGCCATCTCGCTCATGAACGACGAGCTGATCGTGCACGGGATCGACGGTAACCAGAAGATAGGGATAGTGTTCTCGGACGGGTCGCCGGACCCGCCGGAGAAGA
>JAGLEG010000418.1 GCA_023145185.1 Thermoplasmata archaeon | reverse complement strand
TCAATCATACCTTCTCCTATCGAACGAAGGCGATCTGGCCTAATACGGGGATATCGGGAATGAACGAGACAAATATATCGCTCCGGTTTCAGCCCATCTGGGAGGGAGATACCCGTAGATTGGAGTACGATATCAACCTTACTAGGAACCTCACCGAGGGCGAGCTCAACCTCAGATGGATGTTCAGTATAAACAGGCCCATGAGGCCGCCTACCGATAGGGACCAAGAGAGGACGTGGGAGCCCAGGTTCTGGAACCGCAACCTGACGCTCAACGATTCAAGAGGTGAGAGACTGGCAAGGGTGGTCTGGGAAAAGAGAGCTGAGCTCCTCTTCGAGAACGAAAGCTCTTATGTCGACGTCGAGCCGAAGGAACAGGTTGGCGAGGAGGCGATCGTTGTCGATCAGAAGATAGACGTGATCTCCGGGGTCAAAGGAGTCCAGAGCAGTGGCGTGATAGAGATCTTCGAGGGATTGCTGAACTCGTTCATCGAGGCGGGCGAGGAGGCCGTTGATTATACATTGGACCACATCTATTCAATATTAATTGGAACCTCCATCGGCCTGACCCTGGTCCTAACGGCCTTTATTACAGTCGTGAGGACACGGAAGGAGAGAGAGCCCAGGAACGAGCTGGACTACACAAAGAGCAGATATTACCACAGTTAGGAGATCGCATCCATCACCCTGTCCATCAAGGTATGGCGGTACATTATCAGGAGGGTTCCAACGGCCTCCTCATCCTCCACAAAATATCTTCTCTCCCTGCCTTCTATCTTGAGGCCGATCATTCCCGCAGATACCATTCTCCTCAGATGGTAGGATAGGTTCGGGCCCGTGAAATCGAAGGATCCCAGGATGTCTGTTGGAGTGGAATGGGGATTGTCAAGAAGATATAACACGATATCACGGGGGATCTCCTTTCGCAGGATGGACATGATCCTGCGCTCCTCCCTGGAGAAACTATCCCTTACGAAGAACCTCGCATTCCCCGATAGCTCCTCCTTGGTGATCAGCTCCCCTTTGATCAGCCTGTCCAGATGATACTCCAGCTGGCCGATCGGGAGGTCCAGATCCCTCTGTATCTCCCTGAAATGGATGCCGGGATTGGCCTTGATATGGTGAAAGATCCCTCTCCTTGCCGGAAGGTTCAGAAGGCCATCCTTCACCTCTTTACCCTCCACATTATAAGGGACAATGCAAGGGAGATGAGTCCCACCCCCCAACCAATATAGACCACGATCTTGATCAATAAGAGGGGGCCCAATATGATCAGGAGCCACATAATGGAAGATATCAATATGAGCATGCCCGAGACCAACATGATCTTGGGGCCGATTCCCCCCCTGTAGCGGTGGATGACAATGGACAGGGCGATCTCAATGATCGAAACGATCAGCAGTATCCCCGAGAGAATATCAAGAGCAAATATTTCCATGCCGAATGGCCTAATCAATTGAAGGGGATTAAACCTTTCTGGGTTCAGGATCGATCGCTATCAGTTAATAAATAAAATGGTGGGCCAGCCCGTTCAACCTGCGGTTGAATGACACCAATATATGCTGAGCGAGGGGGTGTCAGACCCTGTGAAAATCAG
>JAGLEG010000417.1 GCA_023145185.1 Thermoplasmata archaeon | reverse complement strand
TATGCTCGTGTCGGCATCCTTCAAGAGGTTTCTGGACCTTTTTGGAGCTGTGAAGGAAGGAGAGTATCCCTACTACAGCATATTCGCAGGCCACTGGAGCCTGGTAAATGGTGTGATCCTTCTGAACAGGATATTCATATCAGAGGTGACCAGGACCACCTTCCTTCTGGAGACATTCTACCGGATGATGGGAATGACCATCGGAAAAAGGGCGATAATCAACTCGACGTACATCTACGACCCTGACCTGGTCGAGCTGGGGGACAATGTCACCATTGGAGGTGACGCCGTCATTATGGCACATATAGGGGAAAAAGGTGTGCTGAAACTGAAGAGGACCGTTATCGGTAACGGCGTTGATATAGGTCAATCAGCGGTTATCATGCAGGGTGTCAGCATAGGAGACTACGCCCAGGTGGGCGCCCTCTCGCTGGTAACCAAGGAGACGGTCATAGGCTCTTATGAGATATGGGGTGGGGTGCCTGCGCGAAAGATAGGCACCTCAAGACGAGGCAATTGAGCCTCATTTCTTGATGGTCTCGGGGGCGAACCTTGCTGAGCAGTTTGGGCAGGACCGCCACTCCGGTTTCACCTTGTATTTGCATTTCGGGCAGAAGGACATGTTCTCCTCTTCCTCCTTCTTCAACCTCTCCGTGATCCCCTTTATGAGGGCCTCATCATCGGTCTTTCCCGGAAGCTGAAGTAGTATGAGGCCGAAGAGCACAAGGAATAGAATGCCGGAGGTTACCGCGATGATCGAATATTTCCACACTGGATCTCCCATATCTGTGAATATTTCCGGGAAATAGTTGAATATGATGATATCTGAAAGGAATATCACGTAGAGGAATACCAGCAGTCCGTATACAACGCCCTTTTTACGTTTTGACAGGGCTGATATCAGGAGCAGGAGCAGGGAGTACATGATGAGGATGCCTATGGTCAGGTCCAGCATCGTCCTGATGTTCTGGCTGTATTCCAGCGTGCTGTCCGGGCTGTCAAAATTGAAGTTCTTCAGTGTGAGGCCCAGTATCAGAAGGATAAGTATGAGGCCAGCATTGTACATGATAACGCCGATACGGTTCATCATCGCCATTTTATGACACCTTCCCGGAGATGCCCCTCCATCGTAATAACCTTTAGCATAACATATTCTGAGAAGGCGGGATCCCAACATTGACAGATCGAATAATATATTAGCCGGTCAATGTTGGGAGAGGCCTAACTTTGACACTCATATGTAATTATATGTCAAAGTTAGGGTGGGATCACAACCCGCCGTGGAACAGATCGATCAGGGTGGGAATGTGGGATCTGGTGCGTGTGATCAGGTCGTTTGCAAAACCCACGAAAGGGCCTATGGCCTCCGATAGTGTGTCATCGGGAAGAGGGTGCAGGGGCACCTCCATCCGCTCCGATCCCATGACCTCCACGGTCGTCCCCCACTCCTCAACAGATCCTCTCGACATCTTTAACGATCTGATGGAGGAGAACTTCATGCCTGAGGCCTGGCATTTATTTCTGACCCTCACTGCGGTCCGAAGGTCCCTGGTCCTCATGTGCAGCAGGAGCGGTTGGGCCATCAGGAACAGCATCCCCTCGCCATCCCATTTGCCCAGGGCCTCCCTGAGTTCGGCCTCCTGGACCCTCCTGTGCCATTTGCCCAGCACATTTGAGTTCAATTTGTCTCCGGGCCGGGGCATGCCTATCAGCTGTATCCTGCCCGAACAGGAGGATGTGGTCACCAGATCGTCTACCCTGTTGATCGATTCCAGAAGGGATATTATATCTTCGTCAACCGCGCCCTTTTCAATGGCACCCCTCAGTGATGAGAGCGTCCTTTCCTTCAGGTCCGTATCGTTCACGTGTCGGTTATATCTGACGTGGTACTTGAGGGGTTTGTTCCTCATCATCCTCACCCTTCATCTTCCTCATGTACAGGAGGGCCCCCATGACAAGGAGGGCGATCAGGATCAGGACCACGATAAGTATTGCAAGGTCGCTGCCGCTCCCCTCGGAGTGAACTTCCACCCGAACTTCTATTACCAGGTCCGACAGGGGATTCCCGGCCAGGTCTGCCATCCCCACAAGGTGGACCTGAATGGTTCCGATCGTTGTTGCGTTGTTCAGGTAGAGCGTCAATACCGATCCGTCATCAGAGAGGTTGAACGTTGCCCCTTCCAGCTCCTGGCCTCCCATGGTCACCTTCAGGTCCGAGAGGGTTGTTTCGTCAATAGGCTCATTGAACGAAAAGGTGAGCTCGTCGTCTGGTCCCACCCAGGTGCCATCCCTGATGGTCTCACCCTCCGGGGTGACCGCTGCGATGATCGTTGGAGGGGAGTCATCGCCCGCGACTGAAATGGAGATGTTATGGGATCCGCTTCCACCCTGTCCCATGGCCGTAACCTGTACTGTCGTCTCGAAGGAGGCCCGCGTATGGCCCGGATCGATGTTGATCGTGGCCTCCCCCTTGATGAACAGCGTCCCGGGTGTGATCTCCGCATTTATGTTGTCGTCAACATTTATTTGAAGGGTGATGGGCCCCGATCCCTCAATGGTCAGGGAGATCGCCTTGACCTCTCCCGATGCTATCGTTACGCTACTGCTTCCGGTTATCCTGGGGGGGTGCAGGTCCGGGGCGTCCCGATTGAATGATACCACCTTCATCGCCCGAGTATATCCCACAAGGGCGATCTCGAGGCCGGGGCGGGAGGTCATCAGGTCCCCTATTCGTATCTCGTGTCCTCTTGCGGTGTCGGTGAATACCTGGGAGACCTCGAATCCTGCCGAGAAGGTTCCATGTGCCTTGTAAAGGATCCTCGAATAGCCGTAGATGTAGAGCTCCTGGCCGCTGATATCCGGGTCGACATCCGCGACCCACACGCCCCTGTTCTTGTCGGTGTCGGAGAGGATCGTCCTGTTTATCCAGGCGTTGTTGCTCCTCTTGATGCCGATTATGGTGGGGTTTTTTATGCCCTGATCGTTGAACGTGTCCGCTCCAACGTATATCTCCAGTCCTGCGTCCGGGTCGATATCTCCCACGGCGATCCTTGCAAGTGGGACGCCGTCGTATATCGTTTCAACGGTCCAGTTGTCGGCCCTGCCGTACGCGAGAAGGACCTTTCCCGATTTTGATGCTATCACCATCTCGTTCCCGGGGTTCTCCAGGAGGATATCCGCAATGACCACCTTCCTGAGGTTTCCTGTATCGTTGCAGATCAGGGATGAATGCCAGGTTTTTGTGGCCTCCTCGTACCAGATCATATAGGCCTCCCTGGTGAAACCGACAATTACCGCCTCGTTTCCGGAGATGCCGGGGTCGACATCTCCGATGTCACAGCCGTGCAGAAGTGAGGGCACCTCGAATACTTTGACAGGCGTCCAGACGCCGGCCTCCCTGTAGAGGACCGTGGCCAGGCCGTTCCCTGCGTCCTCGGCGTCCTCCAGGCCTGCGGATAGGCCAACTACCAGGATCTCGTTCCCGGGCTTATCGGGCATCAGATCGCCAATTGCCGGCGTGAGCCCCTGCCCCTGTGCGGTCCAGATCTTCTCCGTGAACCACGAGTCCGTATCTGGTTCGTAGTAGCTGAGGTATACTCCCATGTCCCGGGAGAGGATCACGGCCTCGGAACCCTCATGTTCCGAAAGGAGCTCCCCTATGGCCACTCCGTCCGTGGCATCACCGGAGGTGTATGCGGTCTCCGCCTCCCATCCCGAGGGGTATATGACCTTCAAAGCTTCCGAGTAGCCGACAATGCCGATCTCGTACCCCGGTCTGTCCGTCAGCAGGTCCCCTATCCTGATCTCATGTCCCCTTGCTGTGTCCTTGTAGAGGTCCGAGACCTCATATCCGGTGGAGAACGATCCGTGGGCCTGATAGAGTATCCTGGAATATCCGAATATGTACAGCTCCTGTCCGTCCACATTGGGGTCAACGTCTCCAACCCACACCCCCCTGTTCTTGTCG
Organism: Thermoplasmata archaeon; assembly: GCA_023145185.1. Taxonomy (GTDB): domain Archaea; phylum Thermoplasmatota; class Penumbrarchaeia; order Penumbrarchaeales; family Penumbrarchaeaceae; genus JAGLEG01. The sequence goes on along the minus strand of JAGLEG010000417.1, from coordinate 1,856 downwards.
GTGTCCGAGAGGATCGTTTTTGTGATCCAATCCGTTCCGTCCTTTTTGATGCCTATGATAGTTGGGTTGTCGATGCCTTGATCGTTGAACGTGTCCGCTCCAACGTATATCTCCAGTCCTTCGTCGGGATCCACGTCTCCCACTGCAATTCTTGCGAGTGGTACGCCGTCGTAGATCGTCTCAACGGTCCAGTTATGGGCGTCTCCGTATGCGAGAAGGACCTTTCCAGACTTCGAGGCGATCACCACCTCGTTCCCGGGGTTCTCCGGGAGGATATCGGCTATTACCGCTTTTCTGAGGTTGCCCGTGTCGTTGCATATCAGGGATGAGTGCCAGGTGGAATTGCTCTGGTCGTACCAGATGGAATATGCTTCCCTTGTGAAACCGACGACAACAGCTTCGTTGCCTTCAATTGTGGGATCGAGGTCGCCAATATCACAGCCGTGGAGGAGAGAATCCGTTTCCAGGACGTTTATAGACCTCCAGGCGCCCCCTTCCCTGTAGAGTACAGTGGCAAGGCCGTGACCTGCATCGTCGGCGTCCTCCAGGCCGGCCGACAGGCCCACCACGAGAACCTCGTTTCCGGGCTTGTCGGGCATCAGGTCGCCTATGGACGGTGTGAGCCCCTGGCCAGGTGAGGTCCATATCTTCTCGGTATGCCATGAGGAGGTGTCGATCTGGAAGTATGTGAGGTACACCCCCATGTCCCTGGAGAGAACGATAGCCTCATCCCCGTCGTGGGATGAGATCAGTTCACCAATGGCAACTCCGTCCGTGGCGCCTCCGGTCTGGTAGGCCGTTTCCACTTCCCATAAAGTGGTCCTGTCAATGGGGCCGTTGGAACGGGTATCCAGGGCATTTGGATCCACTGGTCCAAGCACCATGAACGTCGTGAACAACATCATTGCGCTTATGATCATGATCATGCTTTTTCTGAGCATAGGGCCACCTGCGTAGAGCTTAAGTCCCTATAACGGATATTTATTATTATTGGTTAATGAAAACAATAACCCATTGAATTCCTTTGTATCAAAACCATTGGGCCATAAGGAAAAAAATGAATAATCAAGAATTGTTGGCGAGCCCATGGGAGTCCGCGTTAAAATGAGTAACATTGCGTAACCTGGATCAAATGATTACCAACGACAACCAATAATTATATTATGACAATGAAGGAATTGGCAGGTAATAGTTGATTAAAGAGATGTGTGAAAATGCGGAAAAGAGAAGGATTATATTCAATCTCTCTGGTCATTTTACTGATAATCTCCGGAATGACCGCTCTCATCAGTATTCCCGATGATATATTCCCTATCAATATTTCCAAAGATGCAAATGCTTTTTTTGCTGGAGGAAATGGAACAGCGTCCAATCCTTATCAGATATCTAATGTTACTCAACTTCAGAACATGAGTTCAGATCTTTCGGCTCACTATATTATATTAAATGATATCAATGCATCAGAAACAATTGATTGGAATAATGGAACTGGATTCGATCCTATAGGTAACAAAACGAATAGTTTCAACGGAAGCCTAGATGGGCAGGGATTTAACATAACCGATCTGGTTATAGACAGTACCGAGTACTATGTAGGCCTGATCGGGCACTCAGAAATAGGAACAGTTATTAATTTATCTTTGATCGATAATGATGTGACCGGTGATCGGCATGTTGGAGGTCTCGTGGGATATAACGATGGAACTGTGTCGAATTGTTCCGCCAAAGGGAATGTGACTGGTGATTGGTATGTCGGCGGTCTCGTGGGACAAAACAGTGGCACTGTATTCAACTGTTCCACTACAGGGAACGTAAGTGGTGATGATGATATTGTCGGCGGTCTCGTGGGATATAAC
>JAGLEG010000416.1 GCA_023145185.1 Thermoplasmata archaeon | reverse complement strand
ATCTGAGGAGATACTTCTCCGAAGGTAAGACGAATCTACTGATTCGTTGATATCCAACATTGACAGATAAAATATGATTTGACCCTGTCAATGTTGGGAGAGGCCTAACTTTAACACTCATATATGCTCGTCATGTTAAAGTTAGGCTGAAAGGGTGAGCTTCCATCGGTCCAACCTCAAGCATTTCGTGGTGAATTATGCCCCTGATCCGCCTCTTTCTCACACCCCCCCATAGTTCACTTAAAATATCCAGTAAGTCATGGGCGGAATGAGTTGGAGGCATCTTATGATATTATCCCTTGGAAGCGACCACGGTGGTTTCCCGCTGAAAGTTGAGATATGCGGTAGGCTGAGAGAGGAAGGCCATGAGGTTATCGACGAAGGGTGTCCCTCTCCGGATGCCGTGGATTACCCCGAGATCGCCTTCTCCGTGGCAGACGATGTGGTGAAAGGAAGGGCCGATCTGGGCATCCTCATATGCGGCACCGGCATCGGAATGAGCAATGCGGCCTCACGGGTAAATGGGATCGTTGCAGCCCTCTGCACTAACTCCTTCATGGCCCGGATGTCAAGGCTTCACAATGACGCAAATGTCCTCTGCCTTGGCGGGAGGGTAGTTGGGGACGAGCTCGCATGGGATATCGTCAAGACCTTCATCGAGAACGCTCCCCTCACCGACGAGAAGTACATAAGGAGGAGGGGCAAGGTATCCTCCTACACCAACGAGGAGGCCTAGAACATGCAGGCGATCTGGACGGAGAAATACAGGCCCAGGACCCTCGACGAGGTCGTTGGTCAAAAGGAGATAGTGGAGAGGCTCAAGGCCATCGTTAAAAGCGGGAATATCCCACATTTTCTGTTCTCGGGCCCTGCGGGGACCGGGAAGACCACCAGTGCCCTGGCACTGGCCAGGGAGCTGTTCGGCGAGGAGGATTACAAGATCAACTTCCAGGAGCTGAACGCCTCGGATGAGAGGGGCATTCAGATCGTTCGGACCAAGATCAAATCCTTCGCACGTGCGGCCCCACTGGGAGGGGCGGATTTCAAGGTCATATTCCTGGACGAGGCAGATTCCCTGACGTCGGATGCGCAGGCCGCACTCCGCAGGACCATGGAGAAATACTCCCTCACCTGCAGGTTCATACTCTCCTGCAACTACTCATCAAGGATAATTCCGCCTATACAATCAAGATGTTCCGTGCTCCGCTTCGGCCCCCTTTCTGACAACGAGATAAAGATCTACATACGGAGGGTGGCCGAGGCAGAGGGGCTCAATATCACAGAGGAGGGTTTTAACAGCCTGCTCTACATCGGAAGGGGAGATCTCAGAAAGACAATGAACGTCCTCCAGGTGGCCGCATCATTCTCGAACACGATCGATGCGGAGAACCTCTACCAGACTTCTACCACTGCAAGGCCCGAGGACATATCGGAGCTGATAACGCTCCCGCTCAAGGGGAAGTTCAGGGAAGCGCGTGAAAAGCTTGAAAAGCTCCTTACGGTGGGCGGCCTCTCGGGAGAGGATGTGCTCTCCCAGATGCACAGGGAGGTGTACTCCCTTCCCCTTGACGACCACGTCAGGGTGAAGATAATGGACACCATAGGGGAGATCGATTTTCGCCTTGTCGAGGGGGCGAACGAGAGGATCCAGCTGGAGGCACTTCTCGCCAAACTTCAGCTTCTGGGGACGAGATCAAACCGAGAGATCTGATATGATCTCTCGAACTGCCCTCTCAAGGGTCTGCCTTGAGTTCAGGTTGTACATCCATCCCGTGTTGATTATCTTCTCGACGTTGAGAGACATGAACTTAACGTCACCTTTCCATCCCGCGCCTTTGTGTCCCCCGGTGTAATTGTACTTGACGTTCTCCAATCCAAGTGCCTCCACCACAACATCCGGGATCTCCTTGATGACGGTGTAATCCCTGGTCCCCACGTTGTAGTATTCGAACCGGCTCTCCTGCCCTTCCGTCGCATGGATCACCCCTTTTACGCAGTCGCTAACGTGTATGTAGGATTTCCTCTGCATGCCGTCGCCCAATATCTCCAGCTGTGTCGGGTCTGCCTTGAGCTTGTGGTAGAAATCGAACAGTATGCCGTGCGTTGACCTCGACCCCACTACATTGGCGAACCTGAACACGGATGCCTTTATGCCAAAATTGTCCGAGAAGGCGGATATAAGGGCCTCAGCGGCCAGTTTGGATGCGCCATACTGGGATATGGGCATCAGCGGCCCATAGTTCTCCGGCGTCGGTAGTACGGTTGCGTTTCCATATACCGTGGAGGTGGATGTGAACGATATGGAGGGGGGAGGGCCTGTTCTCACCTTCCTCATCGCCTCCAGAAGGTTGTAGGTTGCTATGATGTTCTGCTCCACCGATACCCACGTATCGTCAGCACCCACCCTTACGTCTGGATTGGCAGCGATGTGATAGACGTGGTCAACGCCCTCAAGTGATTCGATCAGATCTGGGTCCGAGACAAGGTCCTTCTCCATGAACTCGATCCGGTCCATGCAGTGGGAGAGGAACTCCTTCTTCCCCGAGGAGAGGTTGTCATACACCTTCACCTGATGCCCGCGTTCCAGAAGGGCATCCACCATGTGGCTTCCGATGAAACCTGCGCCTCCGGTTACCAGATAGGATCTTTTGGCCATGGGAGGTGTATGAAATCATCCGATATAATCATGAGCTTTCCTGATCGTTGGAGCCTGGACCCCTCTTCTTTCCCAGCCCCTTGACCATCTCCCTGGGTTTCCTGGCTGCCTCGCCGATCCTCTGGGAGGTGTCTATGAACACCTCCTTCGCCTCATCCATCCCTTCCCTGGTCATCTCGATCGTCTCAATGGACGCCTCGTGGGCAAGCTTGAATGGAAGTGATGCCGTCTTCATCCCCAGGTCCAGTCCTGTGTCGATAGCGGCCGCTGTCATCTTCTGCGCGGAATCGAAGCCCTTCAGCCCCATCTCCTTTGTCCTCCTGGCCACCTCCTCCCCCCTGGGGCCCATCTTCTCTATGGGCTTTGTGGTCAGTTCAAGATTTCCCTCCACCATCCTTCTGTTGAACTCCAGTACGCTGGCCGTTGTGGTCTTGGTCCTGTTCACCGCTGCATCGGCGGCTGCCTTCCTCTTTACCTCCGTTCTCTTTATCGTCTCCTCTGTCAGGATAAGTCCTTTGTCCACTATTTTGTGAGACTTCTCTGCCGCCTCCTTTGGAAATCTGACCACATAGATAATGAGCATCACGGCAAGTACCACTGCGACGATATTGAGGATGCTCACCTCCAGGATGTAATTGAAAATTATGGATTCATCCAGAACACCCATCATCATATCGGTGAGATATGCATAGGAGAAGGAGCCTATGACCGATCCGATGAATACCGCCAGCAGCACCCGATAAGGTTTCATGCCTACTATGCGGCCAAGCACGGTTCCGCCCACTCCACCCGACCCGTTGAACGGGACCAGAACAAAAAGCGTTGTCAGCGTGAACGTTGCCCTCTTGAACCACCAGCTCTTTTTGGCCTTCTTTCTTCCCTTCTCCTCGGTCCTTCCCAGGGCCGGGCCGAATACTGGGAGCTTCTTGACCCAATCGTAGTTCCAGATCAAAAAAGTACAGAAGCACAGGTCGATCATTGTGGTGGCAAACCCTATGAAGAACGGGGGGACCCCCTGTTTGATACGGGTGGGGATGATCGTCTCCTTTCCCAGTGGGGGGACCGTGTAGAAGATCCACCCATATAGAAGCTCATACGCCTCATCCCACCCCTTCATGAAATAGAGGATGGTGACTGTAGTTGTGATTAGTATCAGAAGAACGATGAACGGGAAGATGAACTGGAATATCTTGGTGGTCCTATCCTTCTTCTCGATATCCGTCTCAAGGAGCCTGGACAGGAGCTTCCTTTTCGTTGAGATCTCATCTGCCAGCCCGTCAGCATCGGGGGATCGGCCGCCCTCCATATCCCGATGAGAATGAACAGGATATAAAATGCTATCTAGGAAAAAGTGATGTTCTTAACCTCTCTCGACCGTTATGATCCCTACTTGGGACATCTCTCGAAACCCTCCCTCCAACCCCCCTTGTTCTCAGGATACTCTATTATCCATCGGTAGAATCCCTCGGTCTTCTCCGCAATATCCTCCCATGAACAGTATTTTTCGATATGTTCCCTGCCCCGACGCCCCCACTCCGATAGGTCCTCTCTCTCAAGAAGCTCAAGGGCTGCTTTCGCCTGACCCTGAACATCTCCTACTTCCACCAGCTTACCGGTTCCCCCTATGACCATCTCGGAGGCGCCCCCAACGTCGGTCAGGACACAGGGTGTCCCCGAGGCAAGGGCCTCTCCGAAGGTCAGGCCGTAGCCCTCCCAGTAGGAGTGGAACATCGCAAGGTCCGAGGTGGCCACCAGCCTCTTCATCTCATCTTGCCCTGGCGACTTGACGGTTATCAGGTTCCTCTCAAGGCCGTATGCTGACCTCTTCCTCATGATCTCGGCCTCCAAAGGTCCCCACCCCACAAGAAAGAAGGTTATGTCATCCCTCTCCTGATGCATCAAGTTGAAGACCTCCAGCATCTCACGGATCCCTTTCCTCGCCGCCCACCTTCCAACGCTTATGACCAGTTTGTTCTTCTCAGGCACCTTATATCTCTTTTTCAGCGCAGGGTCGAAGTTGCCCGGATTGAACTCCTCAACGTCAATTCCGTTCTGAAGGTGGATCCTTCGGCCATATTCGTTTACAACCCCCCTTTTCTTCAAAGCCCTGCATTCGGAATACGATATTGTTATCACACCATTGGATAGCTTGATCGCGTGGTCCTCGTATCTGTCGAACAGGGGTCCCAGATACATCACCGACAGATCGTTAAGCGCCGATATGGAAAAAGAGAGGTTCCGAAAGTTTATGGTTGACCGCTCCCCCCGCCACGTGCCATGCATCGTTGAAACAATGGGAACGTTGAGCATGTCATAGTATCTCCTGGGCAGAAGCGCCATGTTCGAATGGACGTGGATGATATCGAAGTCTATCCCACTTCTCTTTATCCACTTCACGGCGTTCTTTCCAAATGAGGTGGTGAAGAACATGGGTGCCTTCAACCATTTTACAGGGTGAACGTGAATGTTCTCGTGGGACGACTTGTATCCTATCTTCTGGTCTCTTGTAACTACATGTACCTCGTGTCCCCTCCTGGCCATCCAGGTGGACAGGTAATAGGCGACAACGCCCACCCCACCCCATTTGGGAGGGTATTCGGAGGAGATCATGCATATTTTCATCGTATCAACAACTGCCAAAGTGAGGAGATATATTATAAATCCTTTCAACGCAACGGCCGATCAATGGAGGCTCTTCATGATCATTGGTGCTATCATTGTGAAAAATATCAAAAGCACGCTCTCCACGGATATTACTATAAATGCGGTCCGCCCCCTCCTCATGTAGAATGCGGCCATGAAACAGGACTGCATGAGGAACAGAAAGAACGTGGATGTCTCCTTGGGGTCCCATGACCAGTAGCTTCCCCAGGCGATCTGGGCCCATATCATTCCCGTGATCAACCCTGCAAGGGTCAAAGACCAGGCGAGTATCCCGATCTTCTCCATCACCTGCCTGTACCCTTTCGTCGGCCTGTACCTGATGCTCATGACCAGAATGACCGCCACGAAGATGTAGGCCAGGATGGCAAGTGGCGGATGTATGAAGAGCAGAATGGAATCGGTGTGCACGTTAAAACCCCAGAAATGAGAAGGTCGAGCCGTTGTACAGGATGTGTATCAGAAGCGATATGATCACACCGATGGTCAGGTAGAGATGGACCCTCCTCCAGTGAGGGGCGAACCCTGTCGTCTCAATGAACCTCCTGAAGGACCCCGTTGCGGCCACAAGCGCCATAAGCAAAAAGGTCCCCCCCCCAAGGTATAGCCCGACCCAGGTCCCCTTGTATACCCCGGTGTAAAGAACGATCAGATGAACGATCGCAGAGAATATCGCAATATAGGAGACGGTGCAGTGCCACTGTTTCCTGTTCTTTATCCGCCTATCGAGCCAGGGTTTGATCGGCCTCACAATGCCCCCAAGCAGTGCCGAGGCGATGAACGAGGTCGCTGTCAAGAAACCCAGGACCCTGCCCACGAACCACATGCCCCTGGTGAATGACACTCCTATATCGGGGGAGGAATATACGTAATCGTCCCCGACTGAGATATCAGCAGAGATGGTCTCTCTGTAAGTTTCGCTGTCAGTCTGGCTTCCCGAATGTTCGTAATACACCGATCCCCCTACCTCCACTACCATGGCGTTCTCCCCTTTTTGATCGGAATTCAAATTCCAGGTGAAGGTATAGCTATCCCCAGGACCGATGGTAGACCCCTCAAGCGGGGATATTCCGCCACCGGCACCGAATACGTACTCTATTGACAGCGTGTAATCTACTGACAGAAGGCCGTTGGAATGAATGACCTCAATGGTGTATCCCTCAAATCCATGATCCTTCAACTCATCACTGGAGAGGACAACTTCCTCTGTCACCCCGGTACCGTCAGAATCCCAGGACCCACCGTCTTGAGATGTCACCCTCAGGTCAATATCGTTCCTGCCCAGTATACCAGAATTGCCCGACAATGCGATGACAGCCGATATGGTTCCCATGGGAAGATCGTATTGATGGCTCGATGTCCCACCCCTTGAAACGCTGCCGGAGATATCGTCGGAACCCTCTCCCTCAACAGCACCCTCGAGCTTCAGACCGGTCGATGCCCGAAGATCCAATACAGCATATGGGTTCCTGACCTCGTGATTTCCACCATTCACCATGTGGACCTTGAACTCAAAGGAGATCCCAGCTGGTACTTCGGTGGAATGGTCCAGAACTATCTCGAATGGTTCGAACCCGTCGTGACACTCGTCGCATTCCCCCTCCTGGGCGTGTGGCAGGAAGGTTGAAACAACGGGAGATATAAAAGTGGATGCCCCTGTCAGAATGGCCATGATGACGACCACGAACAATATCACCTTTTCTCTGCCCATGCTAACACCTTGCCCTGACCATCACCTGTGAGCACTATCTACGCATATTAACTGTTTTATCCACAATATCGAAAAATGTCACAAGTCCCCAAAAGATAATTATAATAACCCTTCGATTTGCAAGCGTGACGGGAGAAAAGAAGGAACGCCATCCCGAGAAGGCGATCATGGTCATTGCGGTCTCCGCCCTGGTACTGATCATAGGCGTCAGTATCTACTTTGACAGAGATGGGAACGGGGGAGGAAACGGCGATGTCAACGACGGTCCATGGAGCGACCTAGATGAGCTCAAGAGGTCGCTTGGTGAGATCCCCGCATTCCAGTACAGCGAGGTTAGGTCCACAGATGAGCTTGATTCCATCAATGATCCCGGGAACGCGGTCTACATGTTGATCGGGATCGAGAGGGAGCTGAACTCCTCCAATTACATCTCCATCAAGAACTTCATCATGGACGGAGGTTTCGTCATTATCGCAGACGACGGGACCAATGCGAACAGGCTTGGTGACCTGCCCCTCGGTGAGGGCGAAGAGAGGATTGATTTCATAGGTAAGCCCTATCTGGTGGATAAGACGCTTTCGGAGCCCACCGACGATAGGGGATATCTGTACAACAAATACTTCATCAAGTCGTACTCGACCATCGGGGGCAGAAACTACGAGATGATAGTACACCGCCCCAACGGCCTGAACGCCTCAATAGACCTGATCAACTCAACAAGTGCAAATCACCTTCTTACCACATCAAAGCTTCTCACCGTCATCGACATGAACGAGAACGAGGTCCAGGATATGGATACCGACAAGTACACCCCGCACGGACCCATAGCCATTGAGTACAGGATCGGGTCCAATAATGGGGGGATCGTCTACATCTCATCCACCGGCCTTTTCACCGACAACGTCTTCCATCTCAAGAACAACGAGGCGTGGTTCAGGGCCTACCTCACCCAGTTCCTGCCCACTGGCGGAAAAGTTCTGCTAGATACCTCCAAACAGATGAGCAGCATGTCACCCCACAACGAGAACATCCCGGCATGATAATAAATCATCAGGGTCCTCCACATCACGTGAAGGGCATAATTCTGGATATTGACGGAGTTCTGGTAAGGGGTCACAAAGTTATCCCGGGGTCCGTTGAGGCGGTTGAAAGGCTGGAGAAACTGGGCGTTAAGATCTGCTACCTGACGAATAACCCGACAAGGAGCAGAGTTGATATCACCAACTTCCTGAATTGGCTGGGCTTTCCCTCCCCGGAGAACGTTATCACCTCGGGCATGGCTGCCTCGAGATACATACTCGATGAGATGGGCACCAGCAGATGCCTGATCATTGGTGAAAAAGGCCTTGAGGAGGAGCTTATGAACCTCGGACATGAGGTGATCCCCTCGGAAGAGGCTAATATCGATGAACGGGGGACGGACTGCGTCGTCTGCTCGCTCGATCGGGAGTTCGATTACTCCAGGCTGACACACGGCCTACGTGCGCTTAGAGGCGGCGCCAGGTTCATCGCGACCAATGAGGACCCCACACTTCCATGTGAGGACGGTGAGGTCCTTCCGGGAGGGGGTAGCATTGTGGCAGCACTCAAAACGGCATCGGGCATTGAACCATTCGTTGTTGGAAAGCCGAATCCCTACTCCACGTTGATGGCGGTGAACCTCCTGGACCTGGACCCAATGGATGTGCTTATGGTGGGAGACAGGTACGATACGGACATCGCTGCTGGAAAGGCTGCTGGAACCGATGTTGCAATGGTCCTATCGGGGGACATCAAGAAGTGCCCCGACAGGGACCTTCGTTCCTATCCAGACCTGCTGAGCCTCGTGAAGGATCACTCTTCCAGAAGGGGCTGAACCTGCTCCATCACGGACCTTTTCACGTTATCCTCGGTGAACACCTCGAGGTTTCCGTTGACAACCACAGATGGGATGCTGGCTTCCTCCAGTATCTTCATGGCTGGAACAACCTTGTCGTAGAACTCCTGTAGCCTGGACCTTATCCTGTCCTCAACATCGTCCGACCTCTGCTTGAGCGCACCCCCGCACTTGTCGCAGTGAACGTTATCCTTCGAAGGTTTGAACTCTATGTGGTACACCTTTCCGCAGTCACTGCAGAGCCTCCTGCCCACGGTCCTGCCCACAATGAGGTCATCCTCGTTCTCAACCAGTACGATCAGGTCGAGGTTCACACCTTTCTCCTTCGAGAGGTCAATGAGGAATTGGGCCTGTTCTGCCGTCCTTGGAAAACCATCCAGCACCATCCCTTTGTAACCTGTCCTGGAGAAGAACTTCTCAAAAAGGGCGTTGGTTATGGTGTCGGGTACGAACTTTCCCGCATTGATGTTTGCCTTGGCCTTCAATCCCAGTACCACGCCGGAGAGGTCTCCATCCGTCCCTGTGGCCTTCCTTATGGCATCCTCGATCACGCTGTCCGGGACGAAGCCCGATGGGTCGTCGTCATCGAAGAACTGGGAGATGTCCTCCTGGAAACCGGAGGCGTCGAACTGACCCATGTATTCCCTGAATATATTGCCCGTTGAGAGCTGTTCAAGGGAGAACTCCCCCGTCAATACGTCTATTCTCGGCTGCTTTCCAGCGCCAGATTTTCCTGCAACGATTATGTTATCGATATTGGATCTTTTTATCACGTGAACACCTGTGTGCGCCCCTATGAACAAGCACTATTTATCACTATTTAAACCGGATACAGATCCGAACTCTAAGCCGAAAAGTAACCGTTTCCGAAAACAGCTCATAATGGTACGAAATCGTCGAGCCTGGATATCTTCGGGTTGATCTTTCCCTCCCTTATGAGAGACATATTGATGTCGATGATTATTGGCTTCTCTATGAGGTATTCATCGTAGACCATCCGGAGTGAATCGTAGTACCTCCTTGCCGTCGCATGGTCGGATCCGGAGAACATCACAACCAGATCGTATTCCCCGTTCACATAAAGCACATTCAGAAGTCGGACATTCTGTTTCAGCGGCTCCTTGCGGATCAATCTTGTTTTTATCAGATCGGCGAGGTCTTTGGTCATCGGTTTGAGCTTCATTAGTATCATGTACATGACGTGGTTCATCACACTCTCATCGATCACGGCAGTATACCCCCAGATGACATGGTCCTCCTCAAGCTTCTTCTTCTTTCTCCACACTTTCTGCCTGTAGCTTCCCATTTCCTTGGCGATCTCGCGGATACTCCTTGTCGGGTCATCTGTCAAATGTTTCAGTACCCCAGAGTACCATTTAACGTTACTGTTGACATCATTATCGACCATTATTTTACCATCTGTTACACAACATAGTAACTAAGAGATATATACGTCACAACTTATAAGGTTATTGGAGGCAAATAAAATGGTCGAGAATACCAACGGAGACATCGACATTGAATTCGAGCGGATCATCATCAATCCGATGGATTACGATATTGAAGTGAGAAAGAAACTGTGGCATCTGCTGAGGGATATGGGCATCAGATACGAATATGAGTATTACTGAGCCGAATGAACTTGAAAATACGAGGTGTTGATATGGCAAAGGACCTGGTAATAACCACATTGGAGAACTTGCGAAAAACCTATCCTGATAAATTCATCACCGAGGAGAGGATCTTCAGAAGCATACACCGGGGAGACACGATATTTATCGGAACCGGATGCGGGGAGCCCCAGTACCTCGTAAGCGCCCTCTCAAGGTTTGTCGAGTCTAATCCAAAGGCCTTCTTTGATGCGGAGGTCATTCACGTATGGACCCTTGGTGTGGCACCTTATGCGAAGGAAAAGTTCAAGAAGAACTTCCGCCACAACTCCTTTTTCATTGGCGAGAATACCAGAAATGCCATCAATTCAGGACTCGCTGATTACACCCCCATATTCCTCTCAGAGGTCCCCAATATGTTCCGGTCCGGAATGATCGATATCGATGTGGCCCTGATCCAGGTATCCCCTCCGGACATTCACGGATATATGAGCCTTGGCATATCAGTTGATATCGTGAAGGCTGCGATCGAAAGCGCATCCCTGATCATCGTTCAGATAAATCCCCTGATGCCCAGGGTCCACGGCGACGGCTTCATCCATATAGATGACATAGATTTTGCGATAATACACGAAGAGCCGTTGCTGGAGTTCCAAGATCATATTGAGGGAGATGTGACACAGAAAATTGGCGAATACGTCTCCCGCCTTGTTCAGGATGGAGATACGATCCAGGTCGGCTACGGAAATCTCCCCAATGCCATTGTTTCGAACCTTAAAGGTAAAAAGGATCTGGGTATCCACACCGAACTCCTCAGCAATGGCCTGGTGGAACTGATCAGGTCCGGTGTTGTCAATAACAGTAAAAAGAGCATCGATCGTGGGAAGACGGTCGCCTCCTTCTGCATGGGAAGCAGGGAGACATACGAATATCTTAACGACAACCCATCCATTGAATTCAGGTCTATCGAGTACACAAACGACCCGTTAATAATTTCCAAACACTCCAACCTGACCGCGATCAACAGCGCACTGGAGATAGATCTTACAGGGCAGTCTACAGCCGAATCTCTGGGAAAGACATTTTACAGCGGAATAGGGGGACAGGCAGATTTCATGAGAGGCGCGGTCCTATCCAGAAACGGAAAGACCATTCTGGCACTTCCCTCCACAGCTGATGGCGATAAGGCATCTCGGATAGTGCCATTTCTCATGGAGGGTGCAGGTGTAACGCTCACCAGAGGAGACATCCACTATGTGGTCACTGAATACGGGATCGCCTACCTTCACGGCAAGAACATCAGGGAGAGGGCGCTGGAGCTGATATCCATCGCGCACCCAAAATTCAGACCCGGCCTTATAAGGGAGGCGAAGAAGAGAAACCTGATCTACAACGATCAGGCATTTATTCCCGGAAAAAAGGGAGAATATCCGGAGGACCTCGAGACCTACAGAAGTACAAAGGAGAACCTTGATCTCCTTCTTAGACCGGTGAAGATCAGCGATGAACCTTTGCTGAAGGATTTCTACTATTCCCTCTCTGACAGAAGTATGTACCGTAGGTTCATCTCGGCCCGCAAGGACATGCCTCACGAGAGGCTGCAGGATTTCGTCATAATCGACCATACGAAAGAGGTGGTTATCCTGGCCATCAAGAAGGAAAGGAGCAAGGAAATCGTGCTCGCTATCGGACAGTATGCAGTGGATCTGGAAACACATACGGCCGAGGCCGCATTCGCAGTGAGGGATGGTTATCAAAACCAGGGCATCAGCACTGAACTTCTAAAATATCTCACGTTTCTGGCAAAGAAACAGGGCCTGCTTGGATTCACCGCGGAAGTGCTTATGGAGAACAGGGAGATGCTTCACGTTTTCGAGAAGATGGGTTTTGATATTCAGAGGTCCGCAGAGGAGTCGGTCTACGAGCTGAAAATGGCATTCAGGATGATAACATGAGAGAATATCCAGTCGAGATCAAGGATCTGTTCGAGCCGGAAGGCGTGGCGATAATCGGAGCCTCCAGAATACCAGGCAAGGTCGGTTATAAACTGCTAGAGAACGTGGTAACAAGCGGCTACCAGGGCGGAATATATCCGGTAAACAGGAAAGGGGGGGAGTTACTCGGGTTGAAGGTTCACACATCGATCAGGAGCATTGGATCCAGGGTGGATCTCGCGTTGATATCCATACCTGCCGAACATGTTCTGGAAGCTGTCAGGGAGTGCGGAGAGATAGGTGTAAAATTCCTGATTATAATCACCTCCGGTTTCGCCGAGGTCGGAAACATCGAGGGAGAAAGGAAGATCCTTGAGGAGGCCAGGAAATTCGGCATGAGGGTACTTGGACCAAATATTTTCGGCATCTATTCCAGCAAAGTGGATATCAATGCCACATTCGGCCCCGCCACTATAAAGAAGGGAAACATCTCCATCATCACCCAGAGCGGGGCCCTGGGCATCGCAATGATCGGGAAAACCGCCACCGAGAACCTCGGCCTTTCATCCATGATCTCCGTTGGAAACAAATCAGACATCAACGAGAGCGATCTCCTGGATTATCTCTCTGATGACGATGACACAAAGGTGATCTTGATCTATGTCGAGGGAGTCAAAGAGGGCGTGAGATTGATGTCCTCCCTGAAGGCGGCCTCCCGAAAGAAACACGTGATCGTGCTCAAATCAGGCAGATCCAAGAAGGGTGCCATGGCGGCAGCATCTCATACGGGCTCCCTGGCAGGAGAGGACCTTGTATTCGACGATATCATGAAACAGTGCGGCGTCCTGAGGGCCGTCAGCATCGAGGAGGCCTTCAACTGGTGCAGGTTCCTTTCCGAATCAACCATGCCAGGGGGAGAGAACGTGGTAATAATAACAAATGGAGGCGGTATAGGGGTGCTTGCAACTGACGCATGCGAAACCTATAACGTCAACCTCTATGACAATTACAATATGCTGGACTCGACCTTCAAGGATGTCATCCCCTCCTTTGGATCCGCTAAGAACCCTATCGATCTTACCGGCCAGGCCACGGATACGGATTACATTAGATCTCTCAGAAAGGCTCTGGAAACGGATGAGATCCACGGTGTTATCGCCCTGTACTGCGAGACGGCCATGTTTGATATCGAAAAGACGGTTGAACTCATGTCTACAGTCTACGGTGAATTTAAAAACAGAAAACCCATAATATTCTCGGCCTTCGGCGGAGAGATGATCAAAGATGCTATCGGCAGACTTACGACTATGAACGTATCCGTTTTTGATGATGTGTACAATTCCGTATCCTGCCTTGGGGCCCTTTATCGAAAATACAGATACATGAACAGGAAGGAACATCCCAAGATAAAACCGAATATCGATATGGTTAGGATAAGGGAAATTGTGAGATCAGCACTGGACGATGGGAGAAGGTTCCTCCTCGCCCCGGAGGCACAGGAGCTTCTAAAAGCATCCGGGATCAAGGGAGCAAGGTCGATCACTGTCAAGAATATACAGAGTGCGCTGACTGCCGCGAGGGATATCGGTTATCCGGTTGTCCTGAAGGTGGTATCCAAGGATATCATCCACAAGAGTGACGCAGGAGGTGTTGCATTGGACCTCATTAATGATGATGAGGTGATGGATGGGTATCAGGCGGTGATGAGAAACTGCAAGACCTACATGAAGAACGCAGAGATCGAAGGGGTTGAGGTTTGCAAAATGATACCAAAGGATACCGAGACGATCATTGGAGGCAGGAAGGACAAAACATTCGGGCCCATTGTCATGTTCGGATTGGGAGGCATCTACGTTGAAGTGATGAAGGACATCACCTTCCGGGCCTATCCGATAGACAGGCTCGAGGTCATGGACATGGTCAAGGGTATCAGAACATATCCGATCCTGCTCGGTGTGAGAGGTGAGGAGATGAAGGACATCGAAAAGATAATGGATACGATAATTAAAGTGGGAATGCTTATCGATCAGATCGATGAGATCAGCGATATAGAGATAAATCCACTAATGGTATACCCACAAGGTGAGGGTGCAATAGCAGTTGATGCAAGGATACTGTTGAACGATGATAGAAGAGGTGATCAGAAATGAAACCGATCATAATAGGCTCTGTGAACGGAAATGCCGGGAAGACCAGTTTGATAATCGGGATAGGGAAAGTTCTGGAAGGGGAGTTCCAATATGCGAAACCACTGGGGGACAGGCATGTATACAAAAAGAAAAGGTTGTGGGACCATGATGTTGGTCTTATGGAGAATATCTTCGGCCTTGATACTGATTCCAGTAAGACCACGATAGGCTATGACCATTCGAAACTTAGATATATGTACGATGAAGAACAGATCAATGAAAAACTTAAGGAGCTTACCAGACCATTGAAAGAGGGGATGGTCATTCTCGAGGGGGGCCGAAATCTCACTTTCGGCTCAAGCGTAAACCTCGACGTCATCAACATGGCCAGAACCCTGGAAGCGAACCTTATACTATTGATATCTGGGGACAGCGACTATATAATGGATCAGCTCCGGTACATTAAGAAACACGTCCGCTTGGACGATGTGGACCTCCAGGGAGTGATCATCAATAAGGTTTCGGATGTGGATGAATTCAAAGCTGAATTCCTGCCCGATATAGAGGCCATGGGAATCAAGATACTGGGCATAATACCCTTTGAGAGGTCACTTGCGGAATTCACAGTCGCCAATATCGCGGATAAGCTCTTTGCACGAGTGATCGCCGGGGAGGATGGGCTTTTAAGGAAGGTCAAGAATATCTTCGTTGGAGCTGCATCCGTAAACTCCGCCCTTATGAACCCTAAGTTCAGCAAGGTCGAAAAGCTCATTATAACGGACGGTGACCGATCAGACATAATACTCGCAGCATTGGGAAACCACACATCTGGAATAGTGCTTACAAACAACATCCTTCCCCCGGCTAACATCATATCAAAAGCGGACGAGAAAAAGGTCCCGATGATGCTCGTGCCATTCGACACGTACGAAACGGCAAAGAAGATCGACAGGATGGTTCCACTGCTGACAAAAGATGATAAGGAGAGGATCGAGCTCGTATCCTATCTTGTTAGGGAGAATGTGGATCTGAAAAGTATCATATCAAGTTGAATGGGATCATATCGCTGCCATCCACATTTGACACTTGGCCATCAAACCCCGGCCGATCAGTTATACCAACCCCATTTTCCGACCTGGATCACATTACCCCAGATGAACTGGTTCAACCCGGATGAACAACCAACCCCCGCATCGACTGCGGGGGCCCCTATACGGAATCTAAAACCTCTTTTACTCTATCAGATAAGCCCGGCATCAGTGAGCTCTCTGACGATCTCCTTGAGGGCGAGATCTATATCCGATATCTCCTTGGCGCCGGTGCAGACGATCTTTCCGGAGCCGAAGAGGAGCATAACTACCTTGGGCTTCTCCACACGATAAACGAGCCCGGGGAACTGCTCCGGCTCGTACTCCACCTTCTCCAGTCCAAGGGATATGGCGATCGTATTGAGGTTGAGGTCCTTCTTCAGATCGGAGGTCGCAACGATGTTCTGAACCTTGATGTCCGGCTTATCCGGGACCACTATACCCAGTTTGGCGATGTTGCCCAGAACGATCCCAACGGCCTTATGGACCATTGCAACGCTCTTGGCACCGGTACATACAAGCTTTCCGCTTGTGAAAAGAAGCATCGCGGTCTTTGGGTCCTTCAGCTTGTAGATGAGTCCGGGAAATTTCTCCGGAACGTACTCAGCATCCTCCAGGCTCATCGATATCTTCGTCAGGTCCAGGGGGACTCCAATGGAGGAGGAGGCCACAACATTCTGAATTACTATTTCCATATCCATAAGATCACCTCTATTTTTTCTCTCAAATTTCCCGTGATATCTCATCAGGGGCCAGTAAATGGAGCGCACCGATCCGATACAACAACATTTATTGGGGGGTCGATACGGCCCTATATCGTAAAACAGTATATAAACCCTTTTTAAAGGAGCTCCCCCCAAATCGTTTTTCGGATATCGGATATCCACGGGAGTTCCCATATAAATTAATAATATCTGATGGCCGAATTTATCCACATGGATATAAGGTCGGAAACAGTGGAGATAAATTCATCCTTCATCGACATGATACACAGAAGGTCCCTTCTTCGCAGGGGGATCATCGATGAGGGTACATTGACTGACCTGGAAAGCCAGGACAGTAACATGGCCAAGAAAAAGGTGATCATGCACTTGAGGAGATGATGAAATGAGTTCAGTTCAAAATAGAGGTTCCAACATGGAACTACCCCCTACAGGAAGGCAGAACCCGAATGGTATCCACCATGAAGAGAGGATACACACCAGATTGTACAGCGTGCCCGTGCTGATACTGAAAGGATGCAGCGATCTTCTGCATCTGGGCAGGGACAAGAAGGTGGAACGGCCCTTTGCAGGGCCGTTGCTCTTTCCCTCTAACAGGTCTTCTTAGTGAGCCAATCCCTGAAGGCCTTCTCTCCAGCCTCGAAGGCCTTGATGTTCTTCTCGATCATCATGGGTGGGACCCTCTTCTCTATGGTGGCAATCGGGGCCTCTCTCCTTATGGGAAGATCTCCCGAGAAGGATGACAACCTGCCCCTCTTTACTACCGGGAACGCTTATGGCCCTGGTCGGGCACACATCCATCTCCATTAACTGTTAGTCCTCACCGCAGAGAGAGAGGACATACGCTCCAACCATGTACGTCTGGACCAGGTGTTCCCTGCCGAACTTCATCGTCAGCTCGAACGTCGTTGGTGTGATCCTTTTTATGGCCAGGCCTGTGACCTTCCTAATATTCTCGCCAAGTCCCTCACCGAACATCTTCAAAACCGCCTCCTTTGCGGAGAAAACGAGGGTCTTTGCCTCCTCGGGGGATATCGAGAGGTCCTTCAGCACACTCCCCAAAAGCTCCATCTCCTCCTTTGTGAAAGCCTCCTCATCGAAGGATGGGTCCCTGGGCTCTGCAAGCTCCAGGTCTATGCCGTGGACCCTTTCAGATACGGAACAGATCGCCCACCTTCTGGAGTGGGATATGGATATGTTCCTCCCGTCACCGCCGATCAGACCCGAGGGTTTTCCTCCCTGGGAGACGATGATCGTTGCGGAGGAAAGGGGAAGGGAGACTCCCTTATCGGTGGCCTCTACCCAGGTGAGGGCCAGCTTGGATATCACCCTTCCCGCAAGGTGTTCCAGCTTCCTCTTGTCCGCCATCTTTTCCCATGTGATGGAACTCCACTCCTTATCAGAGAAATATCGTCTGTAGCTCTCGTGTTCCGCTTTCAGGGACCCCACCTCGATACGAAACACCCTCACTCCCTCGAAAGGGCCCTCCAGCTCCTCGAACTTGAGCGAGTGGTCCCCCTCGAACCCCTCCTGGAAGGGCATGAGGGCCTTGAGCTCGTACCCTCCAACGGATACCGTTACGTTCCCATCCACATCCAGTATATCGAAGTCGAAAGTGTATGTGTTATCAACGTTCTCAATGAACCTGACCCATACCGACGCCAGCTCATCAGAGCGCATCCACCTGTGGACCGTGAGCCTCTCCACCTTCGTTGGGAGGGCCATCATGTGGAACCTGTCCATCACGTATGCTCCGGCTGCCTGAAAGCCTGCCTCAGACTGCATGGGTACGGATATGAGATCTCCCGGAGTGAACGATGTGGAGGGATCGAACAGGTCGTCAGGAACGCGGTTGTATGTCCCAAGAAGCTCCCCCTCCTTCAGCACATCTATTCCGGACAGCACCCTGAACCGATCTCCATGGAACATGTGCTTGTAGATCTCATCCCTGAGTATCCGAGCCTGAACCGACCCCGGCCTAAGCGGATGTCCCTCGATGCGATGCTTGACGCCCTCCCTTGATCCCATAAGGGCCGTACCAACGTAGTGCTCTATCTTCTTCCCCTCTTTTCTTGGATCATCGGAGACCAGGTCAAGAGATATGCGGGTCACCCCTTTCTTCTCGCCCTCGATCTTCGCCGACACCCTGAAGGTGGTGCTGCCCTTGATGTTCACAGGTTTCCTGAAGGAGACGGACTCCAGCCCCAGGAACTCCTTATCGGGAAGGAGTCTGGACGCTGCTTCTGCGAATACCTCCATACCCATAACGCCAGGCATGACCATCGTGCCCATTATCGAATGGTCCGGAAGGAACCGCTCCCTTACCCCGTCCAATCTCCTCTCGTACAGGGCAAAACCATCACCTTCCTCGATCATCGAATCCAGAAGCGGAGCGTACCCCTTCTCCTGGATGGAAGGAGCCTTATGGACACCCTCCTCCCACCTCATCAGCTTCTCCGAGTCCATGGGTCCAAGGGATCCGGAATAGTAGACCTCCCTCTCGTCCCCGTACAGGATCTCGTCAACGCCGTACCTCACACCATCCTCCACGGGAATGAAGGTGATGCCTCCTATCTCCAGTATCGTCTTCACGGACCCCCTGCTCGCCATGCCAACGTCGGCCCAGGCTGACCATCCAACTGCTTTCACAAGGCAGTCGGGATGTATGGAGGTGACCGCTCCATGCAGCTTGTCGAGCAGGTCGTTCGCAGCACTGTAATCCACCTGGCCGCCGTTTCCGAACCGGCCTGCCACCGAGGTGAAGGATATGAAGAACTTCAGGGGGTGGTCCTTTGTCGCCATGATGAGAGCATGGGCCCCCATCACCTTCGTGTTGTACACCCTGTCGAAATCCTCCTTCTTCTTGGCCGATATCAGCTTGGACTGCTCCACACCGGCCCCGTGGATGATACCATCGAACTTCCCCGCCTTCTTGACCATTTTCTTGATCCCCTTCGCGTCGGTCACATCAAGGCTGTGGTAGAAGACCTCGCTCCCCGAGCTCTTCACGTCGGAGAGCATTTTGTGGATAGCGATGCTCTTTGTTATGCTGCTGAACTCTCTCTCCAGAAGAACCGGCGTGACCTTCCTGCCCTCATCCTTCAACCTCTCCTTGAGCAGTTCCTTCTCCTTTTTCAGGCCCTCATCATCCAGATCGGAAAGCCTCTCGACATCCCCTGATATCTGGGTCCTGCCGAGCAGATGGAGCTCCAGCCTGGCACTCTTTGCAAGCTCTTTCACTATCTCGGCCGTGATCCCTGTTCCACCGCCGGATATCAGTATCCTCATGCCATCCTCCAGATGGTTGATCTGCTCCTGTGAGTGTTCCATTATCCTCATCGCGGGAATATACCTGTTCTTGCCGTCCCACCCATACTCCAACGGACGATCGCCGTCGCCCAGTTCAACGGCAAGCCTCTTCAGCCCGCCCTCGACGCCGATCCCAACGGGAAGGTCCAGGACCAGAACGTCCGATGCCGTGTACTCCCTCTTGACACCTTTTGTGAAACCGGATACCGCTCCGGAAACGGGGTTGACCTCTGCATCCAGGCCCAGCTTGCCTCCCATTGCGGTGAGGGAGATGAACACCCCTCCCTCCTTCAGCTTGGCGTCCATTCCCTTTACCGCGTGGAAGAGGGATGATATCGCCTCATCATTTACCTTC
>JAGLEG010000415.1 GCA_023145185.1 Thermoplasmata archaeon | reverse complement strand
AGATCGTCCCCATCCCGATCGTTCCCCATCCAATCCAGTCGTAGATCGCCACTAACTGGAGTGTCGTCGGCAGGAGGGGCGATGAACTCCACGGTAGGGCTGTCAGGACGTTCGATGATCAACGGCTCAAAGACGAACTCGGTTACCAGGTAGGTCACCGTGGGGTCTATCACCCGCGCCTTGACAAGATATCTTCCTTCGAGATATTCGGAACAGTCGAATATGAACGTTCCCGTCGCGTTCAAGTTCGATGATAGAAGCTCCCAGTTGACCCCATCCGCGGAGATCAGATATGACACCTGCAGCAATGCGGTTTCACCGGCGTCGGGATCAACGGCCTTGACACCATAATACGCCGTGAAGGTGACCGTTTCCGATTCCCAGAATACAGGCGTTAGCTCTGGAGGGTCGGGGTTGAATATTATGAGGTCCAGGTAGGTCCTGTTCATGACCGTATCCTCCTCATCGCATACATCTACCCTGAGCCTGTATTCGCCGTCATCAAGGTCCAGCACATTCCATTGATATGACCCACTCAACGGCAAGGCCTCCATAACGATCTCCCATTGGCTCCTGCCCTCCTGCAAGCTGTGAATATTCACCCTGAGCTTCTCTCCGATCTCACCCTGGACTTCGCAATCCCAGATGATGGGCACGCTTCTTTCTACCACCTCTCCCCCCAGTGGAGATCTCAGCGAACAGCCAATATCCTGCTCATTCGTGATCGTGAAGTTCCCGGAGATCAATTCCGCGGATAGCCCCGTCCCGTCTGTCACCACCAACCTCATGCGGTATCCTTCGGCATTGTCAAGATCGACGGTATCCAGTAGATAATGGTCCCTGTATCCATCCTGGACGCACAGGGCCGAGAACTCCTCCAGGAGATCCGAACAGATGGATATCTCACACGTCAGGCTATCCTGGGGGTCAGGGTCGAAACAGGTCCAGGTTATGTTCAGTACTCCGGAAACGGTCATCCCCTCGTGGATCGATATTGAGGACAGGGTAGGTGAGTCTGGGTTTTCCACACAAAAGAGCAGCTCGGAATAGGCCTCCTGGTGATTGCAGTCCTGATCGTAGGCTACCGCCTTGAGGGAGTAGCCGTTGCCATCCGGAACGTCGCTTCCCGTGGTGTTCCAGCGATAGTGTCCATCGTTCGGTTGATCCTTCGCGATCGCCCTCCAAACCAGGTCATCATTGCGATAGTTCAGCTCTATCCAGATGTCGGACCCATCCTGAAGGTCATCTGCAAACCAGTATATGTCGAAGGACCCACCGATCGTCCCATTCTCATCGATCTGATCTGCCATTTTCTCATCAAGTAAGGTCACCACCGGATCATGATATATTCCATCATCAGCAAGCCCTTCTCCTGAAAGTGGATATATCAAAATAAACAGCATCATGATCAGTATCGACATGGACCATTCAGGCCCTTTCACATTATCCATCAATTGAGCCCCCTGTATTTTATGTATTAATTCTCCCATTCTTTATAAATAAACGATTTATTCATGAGACATGTTGTAACAGCTTTTGTTGTGAGAACAGGGAGCATCAGTGTTGATGGTATAGGCACCCCGGACTCGATATACATGTGGTCGTCCTTATCGGCCCATTATTGAATTTACCTAAAGATTATTATCAATTGCCGACTTTAGGTCACCGGGAACACCATGACTCAGAGCAAGGATAGCATCAGGAAGGAGAAATCGAGGATCAACCACCTGCTGGACCAGGAGAACCGCACCTGCGCAAAATGCAAGGACAAGAAGATCAGGGGATGCAATGGGTGCTTCCATCTAAGGAGAAAGGAGAAACTTCAGATACAGAAGGATGCTATCATCGAGATGATGAAATGATCAAAACGCCCTGGCCTGATGCGGGGAGTGTTCAAATTGCCACCTGACGACAAGAGGAAGGAACTGGAGGTCGGGGAGCTCTATTCCGTCCTCAAGAGAAGGGGATATTTCTGGCCCTCGTTCGAGATCTATGGAGGGGTGGCTGGATTCGTGGACCTTGGCCCTCTGGGGTCGTTGATCCGTGAGAATATCGAGGGTATCTGGAAGGATAAGTTCCTTCTTGAGGAGGGCTTCCACCTTGTCGACTGTCCATCTATCAACCCGGAGGTGGTGTTCGCCGCATCCGGACATCTCGAGAAGTTCTCGGACCTCCTTGTCAGATGCAGCAGCTGTCTGCTGCCCTTCAGGGCCGATCATCTCCTGGAGGAGCTGATCGAGAACCCCGATGCGCTTGGTAAGGAAGAACTTGCGGCCGCCCTGAAGAAGAACGATATCAGGTGCCCGGAATGCTCCTCCGAACTTGGTGGTCCAGAGGAGTTCAACCTGATGTTCTCAACGTTCATCGGACCCGGCAAGGAGAAACTTGCTTACCTCAGGCCCGAGACGGCCCAATCCATATTCATGGACTTCAACGCCCTCTACCGCTACAACAGGGACCGCATGCCATTCGGCGTCGCCCAGATCGGCAAGGGGTTCAGAAATGAGATATCCCCGAGACAGGGCATGCTCAGGCTCAGGGAGTTCCACATGGCCGAGGGAGAGTTCTTCTTCGATCCGGACGATCCGTCGTTCAAGGGGGCGGGAAGATACCTGGACCTGGAGGTGGACCTGCTGGCAAGCAGCGACCCGGGATCGACGATCCATACCACCCTGGGAAAGGCGACCGATGAGGGTATCATCGGCTCCGGACTGCTCGCCCATTTCCTCGGGGTCACCCACTCCTTTGCCACTTCGATCGGGATCCCTGCAGTTGGTATGAGGTTCAGGCAACACCTCCCAAGCGAGATGGCCCACTATGCGCGCGACTGCTGGGACCTCGAGGTCATCACCTCCAACGGATGGGTGGAGATGGTCGGGGTGGCAGACAGATCCGCTTACGATCTCAACCAGCACGCAAAAGCTTCCGGTGTGGACCTGAGGGCCAGGAGGAAGTTCGACGAGCCCATAATCCGGGAGATCAGCAGACTTCAGCCGAAAATGAAGGAGATGGGGCCTATCTTCAGGGGAGATGCGAAGGTGCTGGGCGAGGCTCTTGAGAGCCTT
>JAGLEG010000414.1 GCA_023145185.1 Thermoplasmata archaeon | reverse complement strand
AGACTACTCGATCTCCGTAAATATCTGGATCCCATTGATCAGCAGCATCATTTGTGAGATTATATTCATCTCCGGCAATAAATCCATCAGTAAACGATGTTAATAAAGTTAAATAACCACTAAATATCAATATTATCATTATAATAAATGCAGATATTTTCTCATTCAAACTTTTCATTATTAATCCTCATCGAAATTAATTATTGAGACTATATGATCTGCTGATATGAAAAACCAAATAACCGTTTTACATTTTCCTCTTTCCGCCAAATCCGGAAACGTTCGCAGGGCTGTTCATTGTCATTTGATTCATCCTTTCAAGGGGTTGACAGCATATCAAATTTGCCTATTAGTGTGACTCTGGGACGGTTTCTTCATTCTCTTGATGAGGCCACTCTCTTACAATGATTTCATCTGATGCTATCATTGGTTACTCTTCGGGTGGATGTGTTTCTTCATCCTTGGTATTCCTGGCAAAGCGGATCACCATGAACAAAATCGCCCCGATTATTATTAGAACCATGAGAATCAATCCGAATATAACAAAGTAATTAGGAGCGAGATCTGATTCTTCCTTCTCCAACTCGAGCTGAGATGAATCGATAGATGCAGTCCCCACTGAAGGGATTTCGTTATCCTCCTCGTAAGCGAGGTAACCGTCTTTCTTAATCTGTAGGTGGACAGGACCTGTTGGTATATCTATGAAATAAAACCACCCATCTGAGTTGGTGAATATCGTGACCTCACTTGTGCCATAAGTTAACAAACATTCAGCTTCAGCTACTGGTTTTCCACCAGATGTTATTCTCCCCTCCAGGTTTCCGGCTCCCTGAATGATAACTATGAAATTTGATTCATCAAAGTTGCCCGATTGATCAAAAACTGTCAGGGTAACTCCATATACACCCGCTTTCTTGAAAATGTATTCTGCCGTTTCTCCGAATAATCTTACTACCTCCTGATCGGGGATGAAATCCCATTGATACTTGACGATTCGCCCATCATCAGTTGAGGCTGATCCATTGAAAACCACTGTATCACCCATCATTGCTATGATCTCTTCACCTGCAATGGCAAATGGGTTATGTGTATCGATGAAAGTGATATAAACATAAGTTGAACCCATTAATCCCGCTTCATCCCATATCGTAAGAGAAACCTCAAGGTCTCCAACATTGATGATTTCGTAATCCAACAACGGTCCAAGAATGGTATTTGGCCCAATGTCGTTGAAGTTCCACTGATATTTGGCTATCCTTCCATTATCTGTCGATTTGAGGGCATCAAGGATGAGTCTATCGCCCGTTAGTAAAACCGTTGACCCGTTTACCACGGCGACAGGGGGATGTATATCAGTAATTGTGATAAGTCTCATATCCTGATCTTGGTTTCCAAACTGATCCCAAACGGTTAGATATACTTTGTATTCTCCTGGTGAAATGAAGTAGAATGAGAAGTTATCTCGGTAGAATTTCTGTTCTTCATCCTGATAAGTGAAATTCCATGTGTAATTGATAATCCTCCCGTTATCAGTCGATTGTATTGCATCAAGGAAAAGACTTTCACCTACGAGAAGACCAGTGGATCCATTAATCACAGCAATAGGCAGAATGGTATCAATGATTGTGACGTTCATTATATCCCGATCTAGATTGCCAAACAAATCCCAAACGGTCAAGAAAACCATGTAAACTCCTGGTGTAATGAAATTGAAGGAAAATATTTCTTCATAGAATATTTGTTCAATATCTTGATATGTAAAATTCCATTCATAGTGGACAATTCTAGAATTATCTTTGGAACCACTTCCATCGAATGTTATGTTTTCTCCATTCAACGCAACCAAATCCCTTCCAGCATCACAGATAGGGATTTCAATATCAAAAACAGTCAAATTAAAATTAGTAAATGCTGTGTTGCCAATTTCATCAATAACCATAAGCGTACAATTATAATATCCCGGTATTTCGAAAATAAAATTCGCATATTCACCATATCTCTTGACCTCTTCTCCATTA
>JAGLEG010000413.1 GCA_023145185.1 Thermoplasmata archaeon | reverse complement strand
GGTAGGAGCCCCATCAGCTTGTCGAGCGGCCCCATCTTGGCGAGCATCTCCATCTGCTCCCGGAGCTCTATCAGCGTGAACTTGCCAGACATCATCTTCCTGGCGACCTGCTCGGCGTCCCCCCCGTCCATGGACTCCTGCGCCTTCTCCAGGAGGGTCTGAAGATCGCCCATTCCAAGGAGCCTGGAGATGAACCTGGGAGGCTCGAACTTCTCCAGGTCCTCCATGTGCTCCCCCACGCCGATGAAGGTGATGGGGGCCTTTGTGACCGAGACGGCGGATATCGCACCACCGCCCTTTGCGGTGCCGTCCAGCTTTGTGAGGATCACCCCGGTGATGCCCACCGCGTCGTGGAACGCCTGGGACTGTGGCCCCGCCTGCTGACCAACCGCCGCATCCAGGACCAGGAACCTCTCGTCAGGTTTGGCGGCCTTTGCGATCTTCTTCATCTCGTTAATGAGATCTCCCTCAAGCGCATGTCTCCCTGCGGTATCGATGATTATTATATCGGAGTCGGATAGCTTCTTCATCCCGTTCTTGACCACGGCCACTCCGTTGCTCGCCTTGGGGTTACCGTAAACCGGTACCTTGATCTTCTCCGCAAGCTGGGAAAGCTGATCGAAGGCGGCGGGCCTGTGAACGTCAGCTGCGATGAGCCCTACCTTGAGCCCCCTCTTCTGGAAGTACTTCGCCAGCTTGGCGGTCGTTGTGGTCTTACCCTGACCGTAGAGGCCGACCATCATGATCACGTGTTTATCCAGGCCCACGTCGCGCCCCTCGCCGAGGATATTGACCAGCTCCTCGTAGATGATCCGTATGACGTGCTCTCTGGAGCTCATCCCTGCAGGCGGTTTCTCCTCAAGGGCCCTCCTCTCCAGCTCCTTGGTGATCTTGAGGACCAGGCGAACGTTGATGTCCGCCTGGAGCAGGGCCCTCTGTATGTCCCTGACCACCTCCTTGATGATCTCCTTGTCAATATTGGAGGCGTTTGCGATCTTCTTGAGCGTACCCCTGAGGGATTCGCCTAGTGAATCTAGTACCGTTCAATACCACCGGCGGCCCCATCTCGCTTTATGAATAAATATGTTGTGGGCACGTTCACTACGCGAATCCCGCGTGGTTCAGCCCCGGATGATCCATCGATAATCATTTATCAAACCCGCCATATCAACCATCATGAGGAGATCCTGGTCATGGCCGTTCTTTACGAGGTTCGATCGGGCCTTCCTGAACCTGAAAAGGGATTTTCAATCCGACCCGTTCAGGTACCTAACGAAGTGGGACATAGTCTGCCAGATATATC
>JAGLEG010000412.1 GCA_023145185.1 Thermoplasmata archaeon | reverse complement strand
CGCCGATGGCCGACCCTTAACATATAATGGCATCCCGGGCAAGTGTTATATGTGACATCAAGAATGAACCGACCATGGGCGACCCCGTCACGATCGGATCGGTTCTCGCTATTCTGTTCAAGACCATCCTGATCCTCCTTCCGGCGATGACAGCAAACACGTTCGCCCCTTTTCTCGGTGGAGGCTTGCCCGTTGACATGGGAAGGACGCGCAGGGATGGGAGAAGGTATCTTGGCGACGGAAAGACCTGGAGGGGGTTCATAGGTGGGTCCACAGCTGCTGCGCTCCTTGGCTTCCTTATTCTGGTCCTGATGGACTCCACGGGATCCGCGCCCTTCGACGACAGCCTCTGGGGCCCCACTCCGCACAACGTCATACTGATAACCGCAATGGCCGTTGGCTCCCTTTTCGGCGATATGCTGGGAAGCTTCATCAAGAGGGCGTTGAACAGGCCGAGGGGGAAGAGAACCCCTCTTCTCGACCAGTGGGATTACCTCATCGGGGCTGCTCTCTTCATCCTCCCCTTCTACCCCTGGTGGATGGATGCACTGGTCGAGGGCCAGATGTGGATAGGGTTGGCCTCCATGCCCTTGATAGCCTGGTTGGCGCACACCATCGCCAACAGGATAGGCTACTGGATAGGCGTTAAAAAGGAGCCCTGGTGACAAAAGTGATATATAAGTGCCCGGTCGATGTCAAATGGGGATGTCGCTGTCGAGATGGGATGTACACATATCTGCCGGGCTGTTCGTCGTGGTCATATTGACCCTTCCATTCATATTTGTCGTGCTCTCGAACCCGGTTCCAGACACCATGGTCAACATAGCCAGCTTCTTCCTGCCCGCCCTTATTCTTGGAAGCCTCGCCCTGATCGTCGGGTCCGTACTTCCGGATATCGATGGAAAAGGGAACATCCGCTGGATAATAGGTCCGGTGCTCGGGGCCATGGCGATGATACCACCAATGCTTTCAATCATACTGTCCGAAGGGGTGGCCTCCGGCCTCTCCTTCCTGATCGCCGATGGTGCTCTGATCTTCCTCTCCATGACGATCGCAGGATACTTCCTTCTCCTGCTTCCGCTCAAACACAGGGGCTTCTTCCACCGGCCGATAGTGGGGATCACCTTCGGGCTGATCTGGTGCGTCTATCTGCTGACGTGCGCCTCCCTCACATCCGGCCTGAGCATCCTTGGTGGAACCATGGGTTCTATCGGGTACCTATGGCACCTGGCCCTGGACGGGAGCCTCTTTTAGGACCACCGCGGATACCGTCTCGACGGTTACCGTCTCCACCTCCTCCGTCACAACGACCCCGTGATATGGGTCGATGATCGGGCCCCCATCCACAACGGCAACAGGTTGGTTCTCGGGAACCACCTCTGTCGATCTCATTCTGTATGCGATCGCCAGGATACCTGCTGCGAAGATCAGCAGTAGAACTATCAATGATATCACCAGGACGGCCGACACTGACTCCGATCCCGTTCCTGTCGAGGATAGGTTGGACCCCTCCCGGACGTCGACATCGTATGAGGAGGACCAGATGAGGTTCCCACCGCCATCCCTGACTTCCACCTGGACGATGTACACACCGGGAGATCCCGCAACCTTCAGGACCCTCGTATATGTCCCATCGCCTGCTATCCGGTCCCCATCCTGCCCATCGTCCAGGAGCATGACGTTCTCCTCCTCGAACAGGCCCATTCCCGTCAACTCCACCGCGTAGTAGGTCCCGAACGGGGAGATGTCAACGTCTATCTTCAGCTCGCCTCCGCAGGAGGGCTTGAATGTTGAGAACCTGCAATCCACGTCGACCTGACTTTCCAGTTCCAGGGACAGGACTATCTCGTCGTTGTCGCCGAAGCTGTCCACGGCCCTGATGGGAATGGAATACGTTCCCGAGGGGGTGCTGATCGGGGGAGTGAAGGAGTTGGAATACACCAGATCACCCCCGAACTCATCGACACCCGTTCCGTCATCAACGAGATCGAAGGATGGCACTCCTCCTATCCCGGAGAGATCCGCCGTAACGCGGATCACCTCATCCGGCAGGTCCAGGTCCTGGACCTCAACGTATATCGTAAGCTGGGTTATGCCGTCTATCGGCAGGGTGGAGGGCTCTATGATGGAATCCACGATCTCCGGGGAGCGATTTGGATTCTCCACCTCCATCGTCCTCTCATCTATCGGCGAATACCTCTCCCCGTCATAGGACCTCGCCTGCAGGGAATGGATTCCGTTGGCGATCCTGGTGGTGTCCAGCTGGAATGTCCAAAGCTCCCTTCCATCCGCCATTGACCACTCCTGCGTCACCTCAACGCCGCCGTCAAGCGGGCCAACCGTCCGGACCTCCACATATTCTACGCCGGCATCGTCGGAGGCTCCACCGTCTATGGTGACGACGCCCTCGAGACGCGTCCCATTCACCAGGTCTATATGTACTTCAGGGGGGAAATTATGATCTGATGGGCGCACCAGAACGGAGGCCGAATCACGCCCCCACTCCCCATCATCATCCATCGCCTCGAATGTGGCGATGTAGTTCCCCGGCTCGGGATATCCGACATACGTGAAGGAGTATGCGTCCTCCCCTTCTATCTCGTATGTGCCGTCCCCATCCACATC
>JAGLEG010000411.1 GCA_023145185.1 Thermoplasmata archaeon | reverse complement strand
GGCCGTGGTCCTCGCCCCTGCTCGCCTGCCCCACGAACCTCACCGGCCTCACGCCGATACCTTCCAAGGGTTTTAGGGCCTCAAGGACCATTGTGGCCGTGTCCCTGAAGTGGGTAAATACTATTATCCTCGAGTGAGGGGCCTCCCTCAGGCTCTGCTTGATGAAACGCTCCACGGCCTGGACCTTGGGGTGGTCCTCCCCACGCAGGGCCTCCACCTTGTTGAGGACGAGCCGGAACTGGGCGTCCGATACCACCGATTTTGTGGCCCTTGTGCACTTCGGTTCTCCCGTCTCCTTTATCATCCGGTCCATGTAAGCATAGAGCGCTTCGGGGCCCTGCGTTTCTGCCAGCTCAAGGGCATGTGAGACCTTCATCGCCTGCGCCTGGATCGACATGGCCTGATAGTAGGCCCCCGCCTGGCCGGGGGCCTTTCTGATCGCCTCCTGTATCCTGCCGGCAGCCCCTATGAGCGCTTTGACCGAAAGGGAACGTCCCTTCTGGAGAACGCCCATCCTCTGCAGTTTACCGACCCGCTCCAGGAACATCCTCTCCAGGATGGAAATGATCTCCCTCATCCCCCTGGACACCTCGACCTTCACCCACTCCAGCTCCATATCCTGGATGTACGGCTTGACGTCCGGGTCCGAATCAACCCTGACCTCGATGTTCTCGATACCCAGGTTCCTGCAGACCTCGTAGATCCTCTCCAGGTCGTGTCCCGGGGAGGCAGTCAGGCCCAGGACCAGGCCAGAAGGGGTCGCCTGGTAGAACCTCTCGGTGATGAACGTGTAGGGGTAATCGCCCGTGGCCCTGTGGGCCTCGTCGACGACCATGGTGTGGAAAGTGGATATGGAGAGGTCTCCCGACATCACGTCGTTCCTGATTATCTGTGGGGTGGCGATCACTATCTTTCCCTGTGTGTACATATCCACCCTCTTTTGTGGGGGGGTCTCCCCGGTCAGGGTGACCACGGAGACATCCTCAAGTGCCTCCTGGAAGAACCTGCCGTGCTGTTCCACCAGGGGTTTCGTGGGGGCCATCATAAGGACCCGGGAGCCATCGCGCTTGAGCCTCTCGGCCATGAGCAGCAGGGCCACAACGGTCTTCCCCAGGCCGGTCGGCAGGACCACCAGAGTGGGTTTCTGGAGGGATTTCTTGGCAATGGTGTCCTGATATCCTCTCCTCTTTATCATGCCCTCACGGATCAGGGGATGCTGAACGAACTCGTCTTTACCTTCCACGGCATATCGACCCCGGTATCTTTATAAATAGGCTCAGCAGGGGAGAGTGGTGAAAGTGAAAAACCTCCCGCAGGTGGGGAAATGGCCCTTCTGGTACAAAAACCAGGATACGGCCCTATCCTAACCTAACTTTGACATATGAGTAAAAATTATGTGTCAAAGTGAGACGTCTCCCAACATTGACCGGCTAATAT
>JAGLEG010000410.1 GCA_023145185.1 Thermoplasmata archaeon | reverse complement strand
CCCTGTGCTTGATATCAAATCATCAAAGAATACTCATATGAACCAATAAATTATTTAACCATATGATTTGATATGTTCATATGAGAAGGAGGGGGTCGATCGAAGTTGTTCTATTCGTGGTATCGATCCTTCTCCTATCGAACATATTCAATTTCAATGCTACAGAGGCCAGATCATCCATCGATACCAGTTATGACCCTTTCTATCTGATAGGGGACAATGAGACCCTGATAGCCCATTATCATATTCAGGGCGATGAGGAGCTGATACAGTTCGTGGGTGCTTATGGTACGGGTGGAAGCGGTTCCAGCGTGGACCCCTACAACGTGAGTGGGCTGTATGTTCCTGTGGACTCAGGTGAAGAGTGTGGTCTGTTAATTGAAAATACGACCTTGCACATCTCATTTGATGACATTGAGATCAAACATGCCAGTTATCAAAGTATGGTCATCAGCAACTGTTCAAATATCTTTTTAAATTCGCTGACCACGCATGATCTGATGATAAAGAGTTCCTCGAACATCACTGTGATCGACATAACCTTGACGTTAGATGTGCATATTTATGATTCTCAAGGTATTGATATCAGAGAAAATAGAGCATATCTATATATTTATTTTTACGATTCTCAAGATATCAGGATCAGGAACAATAACTGTACCGTTTCCAGCACGGGTTTCTATTTCACGAATTGTATAGATGTGGATATCGATAACAACACCTTCAAGAGCACTCGATATTTTCTTCTGATCACCGCTAATTGCAACATGATACTGGTCCGCAACAATACATTCCTAGGAGATAAAAACGGTCTTTCTCTTTCTGGTGACAGATCAAGTCTCCTTCGAATATATGGAAATATATTCAGATCATATAATGACGCTTGCATATGGATCAATTCTGGAAATTATCATATATATGATAACTACTTCGAGGAAAATCGCAACGGCCTTCATATAAGGTTTAATTCAAACAGCTCAATTACAGGGAATATCTTCACAGATAACTACTACTCCACTATGGATTTTTATGGTGAATGGAATTCACATTCAAAACACACAATTAACAACAATACGTTCTACTATAATCGTGGATCGGATTCCTTCTACGATCGTCACATAAGGCAGATACCGGACACTATAGAGCAAGCTGGATATGATCAATATAACTTCGATGGAAACTTCTGGTTTGATTGGCGCAAAATGGATGATGAAAATGAAGATGGGATCATCGATGAACCATACATACTGGGACCCAATGAAACCTATGAAAAGGATAATTATCCTATGGCTAAGTCACCCCACCGGCCAAATTCTCCAAAGATCGAAATGATCGAGCGTAAGGGCGATTACGTAATGATCAACTGGAGCCCTGTGATAGATCGGTTCTTTCCGATACTGGATTACACGATATGGTGG
>JAGLEG010000041.1 GCA_023145185.1 Thermoplasmata archaeon | reverse complement strand
CTGTAAGCGATATGGAACCTGGCCCCATCGTTGAGTTGATCAAGTTCACGTTGACGTCTGCAGTGTCAGATATCAGGTAGGCGATCTCACTGGTCGCCTCAAGGTATGAGTCATACACATCCATCTCTATGCCGTAGTAGTCCTGGTCCAGGTTGAAAAGGGTTTCAACGGACCAATAGACCATCAGATCCCTCACGGTGACCTTTGAACCTGGAGCGGTGTTCAAATCTATCCCGTAAGAGAGTGTGGTCAATGATATATCCTCCATGTAGAGCCCGTGAATGGGTCCCCAAAGAGTTATTCCATATGAAGATAGAGCCGCAGGTGCTGTCTGATTGGCTATGATCCTGGTTGCGGTAATGTTGCCGCATGACCCCCCACAGCCGCCATCGATCCTCAACCCCGTTCCAGAATCAGATGAGAATAACTGGTCTATGGTGATGTTATGGGCATTGCTCAGTTGAACCACATAGTTGCTGGCCTCAATTCCATATACCCAATGGATATCAACAGGGCCTGTATTTGATTGGACCATAACTACGGTGTAGAGGTATTTACCCATCAGGTATTCAAGGTCGTGTCCACCTCCAGCATAGATCGATACGCCCGTCCATCCCTGGTCGAAGAGAACGTACTTCAACCTCACATCGTCTCCCCAGACCCTTATGTAATTATGCCCATCGAAGAACGAGGTATTCTGGATATCCGCGGTTCCCGTTTCATTGATGACGATACCTCCCCAGAATGTACCAAAGGAGAGCTGGAAGGTCACCACATCGGAAACGGCCTCCATTCCCTGGACCAGGAGGGTTCCCCTGACCCATATCTCTGCCTCATCATACATATCGATGATGGTACCTTTGTCGATGGTGACCGTTACACCCTCCTCGATTATGACATCATCAACGCCAAGATGGCCTGACCAGGTCTCATTAGATGTGATCGATCCGTATTTGTCCGGTGCCCTTGATGGAGGCTCCGCCGCTACATCTTCGCCTGCTGCCAGTGGCAGCAATGACATCATCACAAGTGTCAACGCAATTATCAAAAACTTTTTTCCTCTCAAATCTTGGTCCCCCTATTGGATCTGTAGGGACAATGAGATATTGAGGTATAAAATAATTTCTTGAGATCGGATGAAGATCATCCCTCATCGAAAATAACGATCTTTCAATGGAAAAGAGGGATAATAGCCTAACTTTGACATATAAGTATAATTATGTGTCAAAGTGAGGCCTCTCCCAACATTGACCGGCTCATATCCTATTTGATCTGTCAATGTTGGGATAATAACTTAAAATGTGCATTCTCCAATAAGAAAAATTGGGGGTAGATCACTACCCCCGTTATTCGATATCTGGGTATCACTCTTCAAATTCATCTTTTCCCTTACTCTTCATCATGACCAGTGCAATGGCGAGAATGAGGAAAAGGATCACTATGATCAGGAGAATGATGATCCATAAAAAGGATCCATCCTCCTCCGAATCTGATTCAAGGTCGGTCAGGGATCCCGCCTGATCCGGGCCCAGGCTCCCACCATCCTCCTCGTTGGATAGGTGGTAGATAAGGCCGGCCTCAGCCTCGTCCTCTTCAACCTTTACCGAGTATTTTCCATCAGCGTAGGTCATCGGGTATGAGGTTTGGTTTCCATCTTCGTCCTCGATAACGACGAACAGGGTCTGCCCCTCATCTCCCTCCACCTCGAAGAGCCAACCGTCATCCTTGGATTTTACTTCAAGGGTCCCAAGGGCGGGATCATCATCCCCGGTCGCCGGCTGGTTAACGTTCACGGTGAGGATCGCAGTGATCTCCATCGTTCCGTCCCCTACGGTTACAGTGACGGTCTGGAGGTCGTCAACAAAGGTATCATTGTAGAGTATCTCCAGGATGGTGCCGTTTACGGTAACATACTCGGAATCAGTTGATATGGTGAGCGTATCTCCATCAACATCGGAGATCCAGCCTGCCATATCGATGGTGGCCAGGGTGTCCAGATCAGCCGTTATGTTCCACTCGGATGGAGCGGTGAACACAGGCAGGTCGTTGACAGGGGCCACCTTGAACCACACCGCGCAGCTCATGGTATCCTCGCCGTCGGATACGTTGAACAACACCAAATCTCCAAGGAAATCGTTCTCCATGGGTGTGTAGGTGAAGTTCATCGGAACCGTTACATTCTGCATTTCGGTCTCATTGGTCGTCGCATTGACGATGACCTCTATCTGGTACATCTCGACCTCGATGGCTCCGTGTACGAGATAGGCTCCAACGAATGAGTAGAGAAGCTCAGCGCCCTCTGCGTCCGATGCGTTGATCCAGAACTCAACGGGCAGGTCCTCATCCGTCTCTATGAGATAGACGGTCCAGTTGGTGGTCTCGTTGTGGAAGTATTCCACCAGGGGCGCCTCGGTCCCGTTCTTGAGCATCAGCGACCAGGTAGGTATGTCGTTCACCGGCGTGACATTGACGACGATATGATCTATGCTCCAGTAGGTGCCGTCCGTGATGTTCACGTCTATCCCTGTCAGGCCGAACCAGTTCTCAACTCCCGTGAAGGTGAGGTTCCAATGATCCTCGTCCCAGTCGAGATCGAGCCCCTCTGCATCCGGAATGGTCCAGGTGATGGCGTCTCCCTCAGGGTCCGTCACAACTCCAGTGAAGTTGAAGTATCCGGTGCCCTCCTCCATTATCTCGAATTCCGGGATCTCCGCGGTGAATCTTGGACCATCGTTTACTGCGTGCACCTCCACAGTTGCATTTGCGGTTGTGGTCTTTCCACCGCTGTCAGTGGCGGTTATCTCAACCCATCCTATTCCATGCCAGTCTGGCTGTTTGTTCCTGAATTTGATGTCGCCGGAGGTCGATCCGCCCGTTTGTACCAGGTCAAGGGATGAGCTGATATTGAATTTGAATTCCATTACTTCACCCTCGGGATCGATGAAGTGATCGTAGAGGTCAAGCTCAAGCCACTGGTCCTCATCCACATCCAGCGTTCCGGGGAGGTCGTTTGATGGCGGAAGGTTGATCTCGATCTCCCAGAGGGTGTATTCACCCACATGGTGATCTTCAACTGTCTGGAACTCACCGGGATGGTCATTTGAAATGAACGTGAGGTCGTAGAGGTAAAGCAGATCATATCCTGACGGATCGATGGAGCGGTCCTTCATCAGGACCTTGTTGAACTCCCCAACATTTGAATCCATCTGGTTGAGGGGCCCTCCGCCTGACGGTTGAATGGTCAATCTAGAATTGATCGGTCTCCCTATTCCGTCTGCTATACTGACATCCATATTCCAGCTAACATTGAGATATGCATCCCCAGCGAGCTCGTTGGGAGATCCGGCGTTCCAGGTGGTGTTGATAAATTCCACCCTCTGAGGATTGGTGGAGCCGTTCATGATCATCGTCTCTTCTTCGGCACTGAGATCGCAGTTAACGAACTTCAGTGCTCCCCCCGAATTGGAACTGAAAAAAACGGAGTTACTCGTCTTTTCCAGATCCACATCCATGAAGTTCACCTTGGTGTCAGCTGATGCTGAATTTAGAAATATTCCCGTTTGGCAGTTCTCCAGGACGCCGTTCTTGAGATCGACCTCACAATGGCCGTTCAGTTCAAACCCTTTCCTGTTAATATCGAAGGTGGGATTCCTGAAAGAAAAATTGGAGATAAGGACCGAGGTCGCCCCCCAGATAGTTACAAAGGAGCCGTCGTGGTTGGATGCGGTCAGGCCGTTGATATTGCAACCTGCCGAATTGTCCATCCCAACTGAGCCCCACTGGCTGCTATTTGTGGTCAGGTTACTGATGTGGATCGGGTTCACGGTGTTCACCAGAACCACACCGAAGTTAGTCGCGTTGTAGACCTTCAAGTTACGTATGTGGTCCCCCCCTTCATTGGAGAAAAAGATACCTTGATAGCCCCCTTCCAATTCGACGTTGTTGAAATGGGATGGGAGACCGTTATTAATCACCGGAGTATTGTCGTTGGAAGTATCGGTAATGGTGACGTTCTGAAGATCGACCTTTCCGGTGGAACCGATCTCTATTGATCTCCATTCACCGCTGTCGGGCAAACAGCGTATCTCCACTTTTTCCTCCACCGTCCCGGCAATGACCAGCTCTCCATGTAGATATAAACTGGTCAGCTGGTCCATATATACGGTAACTCCAGCCTGAACGGTGACCTTTACGTTAGGATGGATGGTCACATTCACCACAAAGACATCCTCGCTCCAGATCTCATCTGAAGTTATGGAACCGGTCTTCAGTACGGGGAACCTTGTTGGAGGCCCCTCATCAGCGTTCGTTATCAATGGCAGAGATACTGCCAAGACCATAAGTGCCGTAACAATCATGATAGTATTTCGTTTTGACATCATATCCCATCCCTCAAGGAATCTACTATAGGAGTATCCCGTGATGCAATGATGATATAATATATTTCAATCTTTCTAGGTTTAATTGAAATAAAACGAGAATGGGTCAGGCCCACCTACAATTTGAAATAAAGATGATCAGTGGTCCAGGTTTAGTCCACTATTCGATCTATTTACGATTTTTCCTGACAAGATCGATCAGATCTCTGATGTTTTCCCTTTCGGTGAAATCCACCGGTTCATCGTATGCTGCCAGCATACCCTCCTCATCCTCTGTAAGGTCCTTTGTATTCTGGAGCTTTTTCTTTAACAATTTCATTAACATCTTGTCCTTCATGTTCAGTTTATCGTAATTGAACCCACCACGCAGATAGAAGAAGGTCATATTTTTCTGCTCTTTTTTTGTGAAGTTCTTATCCCACACCGCATCGATCTCTTCCGTTCTTCCAGGTGATGCCCCTGTGGCAAACAGGATAATGTTCTTTCCCTTCAATGTGTCCAGGTTCTTCTTGATCAATTTGATCCCGTTGATCCCACCAGCGTACAGACCTCCACCGAAGATTATGGTGTCATAATCCTTCAGGTCTTTGACCTTCACATCATTCGTACGAACGGCTTTTACGGATAGCTCATCTGCGATCCATTTGGCGTATTTTTCTACAAAACCTGTTTTCGAGCTGTAGATCACGATCGCTTTCATCATTATCCACCCACTTTCATTTACCATGTATTGTTAATACTTGTTACTTTAGAGCACCTTGATAGATAAAGCCTTATTCTGGAATAGCCAATGCCAAGATTGACAGGTGAGTGAATGGAAAGATGTGAGTGGTGTCTTGGAAATGAGCGATATGAGAAATATCACGATGATGAATGGGGGGTCCCGGTCCACGATGACAGGAAACACTTCGAGTTCCTGATTCTCGAATCTGCCCAGGCAGGCCTCAGCTGGCTCACAATTTTGAAGAGGAGAGAAGGGTACCTGAGGGCCTTTGCTGATTATGATCCTGAGGTCGTGGCGAACTACGATCAGGAGAAGATAGAGGAGCTTGTACTGGATGCTTCGATCATTCGAAATAGAATGAAGATCGAGGCAACCGTGAACAATGCGAAGAGGTTCCAAGAGATCCAGAGGGAGTTCGGCTCATTTGACAATTATATCTGGGGATTTGTCGAGGGGAAACCTCTTGTTAACAAATGGAAGAGCATAGGGGAGATCCCTGCGAAAACAGAGTTATCTGACAGGGTTAGCAAGGATCTCAAGGAGAGGGGGTTCAAGTTCGTGGGCTCAACGATCATCTATGCTCACTTGCAGGCGACCGGAGTTGTCAACGACCATCTCGTCAGCTGTTACAGGTACAGAGAATTGAAGTGAAAAAGCTCCACCATCACCTTATAATATCGATTGTCTGCTTACTACAGTGAAGTGGTGGATCATGTCGGAACATCCAGATATTGCGGAAGATAAACTCGAGGCTATCAAGAGGTACCTTGACGCCATTGACCTATTGGACCTGTTTCAGGATATACTTGTGGGGCAGATCGAGCATTATCGAATGAAGTACCCTAAGCTTCTTGATGATTTCTGGAACAACGCCTTTCGTGAGCCAGAATATGATGATTTTCTCAGGCAGATCATACCCATCTATGACAAATATTACACAACCGGGGAGCTCTCCGATCTAACCGAGTTCTTCGGTACCGTGGTGGGCCGTAAATATCTCAAGACAGAGCCGCTCACAGAAGTATTGACCCGTGTTGTGACGGATCGAATATCAGAGAACTTCAAGACGAAGGTTTTAGCGGCTGTCGGGGAGAGATAATTGAGATGATCAGTGAGCAAGGCCAAGTCTATTCGTGCGCCCTCTGCTTTAAAAAAATATTTTTAGAATAAGTTGATTTATTGAAACCTGTATAGGATTATAGGATCGAGATGGCGGATCGAGGAGTTCCTGGAGGGATACCCATGAAAGCAATAGTATGCACAAGATACGGACCACCAGAGGTGCTGAAAATGGTGGATATGATAAAACCATCTCCCAGGGACAATGAGGTCCTGATAAGAATTCATGCAACAACAGCACATATCGGTGATACGAAAATTAGAGGTTCCAATGTCCCGTTCTGGCAGATGGTCCCCTTTCGTATTTTTTTAGGCATCAGAAAGCCCAAGAAGGATATTCTGGGGATGGAGCTGTCGGGAGTAATTGAAGCAGTGGGAAAGGATGTCAAGCGGTTCAAGGAAGGCGATCAAGTCTTCGCCCTACCCGGTTTTGGCTTTGGTACGTATGCTGAATATAGATGTATGCCAGAGGACGGAATGATAGCAATAAAACCGAACAACATGACCTTTGGGGAGGCTGCGGCTGTACCTGGTGGTGGAATTACAACGTTGAAATGTCTCAGAAAGGCAAATATCCAGAGTGGACAGAAAGTTCTGATCTATGGGGCATCGGGGAGCGTGGGGACGTATGCGGTGCAGCTGGCCCGTTCGTTTGGAGGGAATGTCACCGGTGTTTGCAGTTCATCCAATATGGAATTGGTCAGATCTCTGGGAGCCAGTAAGGTTATCGATTACACAAAGGAAGATTTCACAAGGACCAATGAGAAATTTGATGTGGTCTTTGATGCAGTTGACAAGATCTCAAGGTCAAGAGGTAAAAAGGTTCTCAAGAAGACGGGCATTTTTCTCAGTGTTGGAAAGGATTCCGGATCCGGAGGTGGCTTAAAAACAGAAGATATAATTTTCCTCAAAGGCCTTATTGAGAAAGGAAAGATCAGGCCAGTCATTGATAGAAGCTACCCCTTTGATCAGATGGTCGAGGCACATAGGTATGTCGAAAAGGGGCATAAAAAGGGGAATGTGGTCATTTCCGTGGATCATCCAGAAGATCACTTGGGAGGTTCCGTATGAACGCGCGGTCCCTCATCATTCTTTTTTCTTATCATCATAAGAATACCGAGAAACTGGCAGGGAGTATCGCGAGGGTCCTTGATGCGGATATCAGATCCCCTCATCAGGTAGATCCACAGGAGGTATGTGAGTATGATCTAGTTGGCTTTGGTTCAGGGATATATGATGGTAAACATCATATGTCGCTTCTGAAACTTGTTGATAGATTTCCAGATATGTCCGGTAGGAATGCATTCATCTTCTCAACAAATGGGGTTCCTGCCTTCGGCTCGGATAGATGGAAGGTTGATGGACATACTGATGATAATCACAGGGCGATCAGGGAGGAGCTCAGATCAAAGGGATCTATCATCGTCAACGAATTCAGTTGTCCAGGATTCAACACGAACAGTTTCCTGAAGTCTTTTGGCGGGGTGAACAAGGGAAGG
>JAGLEG010000409.1 GCA_023145185.1 Thermoplasmata archaeon | reverse complement strand
ATATCGAACAGCTGGTCGATGAAACGGGATTCAATGGAGATCTCTTGGAAAAGACCTACAATCTATCCAGGATATTGAATGCTCTTTCAGAAAATGATACCATCAGGGAAAATCTGGTGTTGAAAGGTGGCACATCTCTCAATCTGCTATATCTTGACCTACCAAGACTATCGGTCGATCTTGATTTCAATTTTATTGGATCTATCGATAAAAAGGAGATGCTGGATCTAAGATCAGTTATCGAAAAGGAGTTAAAGAGGACATCTGAGGATCTTGGCTATGGGATAAAAAATAAGGGTAGTTCATATATCATATCTCGGGACCTTTTCACCTACGAAAGGACAACTGGATTACGAGATCATGTAAAGGTGGAGATCAATTATCTACAGAGATTACCTCTTTCAACACCGGTGATAATGGGTTTTAGATCTATTTTTCCAGATCTACCAAGATCGGAGGTTATAACCTATCCACGTGAGGAGCTTTGCGCTCAAAAGGTCAATGCATGTATCGATAGGTGGTATCCGAGGGACATCTTTGATGTATTTCAATTCAGCCAGATGAAACTGGATATGGCCCGAACAAGGAGAATGACCGCAGCATATTATTGCATGAACAATGACAGTGAGGAATTTCAGTTCCCCTCTTTTGGTCCTTCCTATGATCTTGAATTTTATCAGAAGTTAAAACAATTACTATCAAGAAGATCTTCATTATCATATGGGCCGCTTGTAGCGGGATCGATCTCATTCATGAAAGGAGTGTTCAATTTCGATAGTAGAACAAGGCAATTCATCAAGAGGTTCTATTCAGAAGGGGTCATAGACTCGGATCTGATATTCCCAGAAGGCCCCGATCTGAGTTCCCATCCGTCACTTCTGTATCAATTGGAGCAGATCGGGAAATGAATATGGTTTGGTTCAGGGGGCCCGATCGAACCTAATATTCTTCTCGATATTGAGCCTGGACCTCATATGGTATTCATCCAGTTCAGGGCTTTGAGATATATTCAAGGGGGTCGGAGAATGAAAACAGGGATAAACCCACTGAGATCCAGGCCAACATCGGACACTCCCGATAACGATCGTGCAGGGGAACTGGAGATCGGCCCATTATTGCAACGAACGATGAAAAAATGGCCGAATATGCCCGGATGATCCGATCCCGGAGATCCTCTCTTGGTTTCATGAAATGAGAATGGAAAGAAAACATTAAATTATTGAACTGAAACCTGTCCTTTAGAGGCAATATGATAGACATTCCCGTTATAGTGCTGGAGATCTTCCTAATATTCAATATCGCCCTGTTCCTCTCACTTACATACAGAGCATGGCAGTTAAGGAAGGTCAGGGGGACAATCACATTCTCCCTCATCCTTCTCTGCACGGCATCGATCTCTTTCTTCTATCTCATGGAGGTAGCTTCCCAGGACCTGGACATGAAGGTATTCTGGTTGAAGATGAAGCTTCTTCCCTTTACGATCCTACCCGGGTTGATACTGGTATTCTCCCTTCATTACATGAAAAGGAGGTCCAGGGTCCCAAGATGGGTCCTTCTACTGCTCTTTATGGAACCAACCTTCTTCATGCTGAACATCTGGGCCGAGCCGTTCCCATCTCTCTTTTCATCCTCGAATATGTACATCAGGGATGGCATCATCGATATGATCGAATGGAATGTCAGCGGTTTCTATTTTTCTCATCTGTTATACAGCGCATTTCTGGTAGTTGTTGCGATCCTGTATATGGTGGCCAGTATGGTGAAGGCGGGCAGAGGAGAGAGGGGGCAGTATGCCATTTTGATATTGGCAATGATGATACCTCTGTTCGCAGCCATCCTGGAGACGCGTATCGTCATTCCCGGGGTGTACATCGACTGGCCGGTATTCTCCCTATCTATATCCAGTTTCATTATCTTTTTAGGGTTCAGATCCTTCAACCTCTTCAGGGTGAACCCGATCCCATTGAGTACCGTACTTGAGAACCTGGACGATGGTGTGGTTATCATAGACAGGAACATGTTGGTCCAGGACCTGAATCCAAACGCGGCAAAAATGCTGGGAGTGAAAGTTAAGGGGAACATCGCCAACCATTTCACCGACGTCTTTCCAAAATGGGCTCACATGATGAAATGGAGTCCGGGAGAAAATGAGAGCAAGAGGGAGATATTCCAAGACGAGGATAGAAACAGGATATTGCTGTTGAGGTCATCGAGGGTCCTGTGTGATAATGGCAGGGTGGAGGGTTACCTGTTCAGTTCGAAGGATATAACCGAAGAAGAATCGTCCAAGGCCAAGGTGGAGAGGTACAACGTCCTTCTGAGCATAATCAACAAGGTGCTCAGGCATGATCTCCTGAACGATCTGTGGATCATGCAGATCTCGGTAGAGCGGAGCCTTGAGACCGGAGATCGGTCACTATTGAAGAACGCCTTGAGATCAATGGAGAAGAGCATGGAGACCATCAAGAGGATGCGAGCCCTGGAGGAGGAGTCCCTCAGGGACGAAGACCCCAAGGTCTTCGACCTGTCCCATGTCTTTCGGAAACTTGAGGATCACAACGAACTTGACATCTCCATCGAAGGGAATGCAGAGGTGATCGCCGATGAGGGCCTTTTCACCGTGTTCAACAACCTGATCAACAACGCGATCAAACATGGTAAGGCCAGTAAGATGATCATCCGTGTGAAGAAAGCTCAAAAAAAGGTAACTGTCTCCGTCTTGGATAATGGGATCGGCATACCATCTAGACTGAGGGATTCCATTTTCAATGAAGGGGTAACCTCTGGTGAAGAGAAGGGTTCGGGCCTTGGTCTGTATATCACACTGAGGTCGATGCACCGGATCGGTGGAGAT
Source organism: Thermoplasmata archaeon (assembly GCA_023145185.1). Taxonomy (GTDB): domain Archaea; phylum Thermoplasmatota; class Penumbrarchaeia; order Penumbrarchaeales; family Penumbrarchaeaceae; genus JAGLEG01. Next base: position 10,041 of record JAGLEG010000409.1, on the reverse strand, counting down.
ATAAGGCTTGACCGGGAGTTCAACGGAGGCACCCGTTTCATCCTCACCTTCCTCACAGGGACATGATCAAAATAGCGAAGTTCCCCTATCGGAGGGTCCGTTTGAACCTTATCTTCCTGTCCATGTTCTGCCTGGATTCCATCTGGTATCTCTCCAGTTCCCCCTGGCCCTTGAGATATCTTGCGGTAATGGAGAGGGAGATCGCAAGAAGCAGGAAGAAGGGCAGGTAGGAGTAGGGATTGAGATCCAAAAACAGGAGCGACAATCTGATTATGACAACAAAAAGTATCGTTCCGTATAATATGATGCTCAGTTTAACCGTTCTTTCCATTTTCCTTCCACCATCCTATACATTCCAATAAACCCCATTCTATGTCCAGTATAACAGGGAACCTCACAATGATCTGTCACTTGAGGTCTTTCAATGATATATTTCTAATCCTATCCAATATCCTCTTTTTTGCTATAATGGGCCGAAAGACCCGTGAAGTCGGCTGTTTTTCAATAAACTTTATAAATCCAAAGGAGCCTATATTCAAATCCTGTGTGGTGTAATTATGACGGAGAGTGTATACAAGGTAATTGAGCTCGTGGGATCCTCGGAGACCAGCTGGGAAGATGCGGTGAAGAAGGCTGTGGAATCGGCATCGAAGAGCATTAGGGACCTTCGAGTCTGCGAGGTCGTGAAACTGGATACGAAGATAGAGGATAACAGGATCGTGGCCTACAGGGCCAGGGTCCAGCTTTCGTTCAAGTACGAGATTGAATAAGATCGTCTGCACCTTATCGATAGGTTGGCGGGATCTCTCCCGGATACATTAGACCTGGGTCTATCAAAGAAAGTGGATCACTTCTCCGATGAGGGGGTGTTGATAATGCAATATTTGAACAATATGGGAAGTTTGAATTGTGCGACAACCCATCCGAATAATAGTTCCCGGAGAAGTCTGCGATGACGCCGATAAAAAACCCATATCTGGGATGCATGATATCCCGGATCAATGGAATATCAATGGTCAAGGTGTATTTGCCATGTGAAAAGTTGAACATAAAGTATATGTGTACAAATGATATTTATACAAATATGGGGAAATTGAAGCAAAGACATACCATTGTAACATTGGCATTGATCTCACTATTGGTAGTGTTACCAGTATTAAATACATCGATAATCATAAAAAATGAGGATGAACATGATGTTAGAATAACTAATGTTTATTCGGAATTGGGAAATAGATATCTTGGAGACATAAATGGTGATGGTTATACGGATATATTTGGAAAAGAAAATGATACCTTGTATGGTATTTTTGGAAATAATATTCAAAATACCTCATATAGCATATCGAATAACTATGATATGAACATATCGTGTAATAATAAAGATGTTACTTTATCAATGGTAGGATTGACCGACATAAATGAAGATGGATACGATGATATTGTAATGAGAGTATATTCGCATTTTTATAATGATACCAATTTTGCAAAGGTGCTAATTTACTATGGTAGAGACACTTCACAAATAAATGAAAATATTGTTATAGATATTTATGGTAACTCTCAGTTAATGGATAAAACAATCAATTGGGCCACAAATTGTTCAAGATCTTTTGGTGCAGATGTCGTTCTAGTGGATTTTAATGGAGATGGGAATAAAGATATTATGATTGGTGATTCTGAATACAATGCTAGCAATAATGATCCTGATGGAGGAGCAATATTTTTCATTAATACAACAACATTTTTTTCCAATAGAATATTGAATGGATCCGATTTTCAATATTATATTAAAAATCGGGGTTTATCTGAGGATCCGGATTATAATATTGGAAGTTTCTCAAGTCAATTATCAATTATTGATTTTGATGGTGATGGTAGAAAGGATTTATTATGGTCAGAAGCTGGAGCCGGGCCTGGTAGTAGGTCACAATGTGGTTTTACCATGGTAATTTATAATATGGGTATCAATTTATATGGTGAAATATCCATAAAAAATATTCCAACAACAATAATCCTTGGTGCTGAGAAAAATGATGGATTTGGAGGTAGTTTGAACGTTTTTGATATTAATGGAGATGGTATTGACGATTTAATTATTGGATCCGGAGGATCAGATGGCCCTGATAATGAATACTATCAGGGAGGGGAAATTGCTATTCTTTTAGGTGGTAATCCAAGATTACCTCTAATTGATCTGAGTGATAGAAACAATATATATTTTTCAATATTTGGTAAAAACATTCAACAGATCGGTTTGAATGTTGACATTGGTTACTACAATAATGATACCATACCTGATTTTCTCTTTTCAAGCAGTGCTCATTTCAATGGTCCGTTTGCAGGAGCCTGTTTTCTTTGGCTGGGAGATGAGATTACCACAAGATATATCACGACCGATGACTGTGATTTTGCTTTCGCGGGATACTACACCGAGGAACTCAAGAGGTATGGGAGAAAATGTTCATTTGGGGATTTCAACGGGGACAGCTGGTTGGATATAATATGTGGTCCGGATAAGGGGAGATATTTTGATATATACTTCAATACCAATCATCCGCCGAATCCAATGAATATTTCGGTAGATAATGAGGTGGTATATCGTGGTGAAGAAAATAAATTGATGTTATCTTATGATGATGACAGAACCCCGTTCGATGAGATCCAATGTGATGTTCAGATCAATGAAGGGTCCGGCTGGGTTGTGATCACTCCAGATATAATCGATGAGGTCAACAAAACGAATATCTACGATATCTCGCCAAAATTATCGTCACAGACAGGAAATGTATCCATCAGGTACAACATAACCGATAGTGCTGGTTTATACACCGGTTGGAGTTATCTCAACGATTCTGTTGTGGTAATGAACAATCTGCCGGTAATAACTGGATCTGAGGTATTGACGGGCAAATTGAATTATGGTGATAAACTCAAAATCTCCGTTCAAGTGGAAGATATCGAGAATGAAATATCCGATCTTGATCTGAGATTGTTATTAATAGATGATCAAAGACATACCATCGAAGAATATGATCGGACTGAAAATGAGGGTATAATATTTATCGAGCACGAGATAGATATCCACTATCAACCCGGGTCATATGATGTCGAATTGATCTTGATCGATGAAGATGGGGGGTCTGACGGCGTATTAATGGTCGATACCGTGGAAATACTTGATTCGCCGACCATCATATCGAATGTTCATATCGATAATACAAGTATCAGTCGAGGGAGTTGTACATTCATTGTCTTCAATATCATCGATATCAACGATTATCTGCTTGGTAAAAGCGTTTCACTCGATATCCGGCATCAGACCTCTGCATTTCAACTATCTGAAAGCATGACCGTTTCCGGGGATGTACACAACTTGACCTGTCATCATTCCATAAAAACCGGCAAGGATTGGCCTGTTGGCGATTACAGTTGTTACGTGGTTTTCGATTCATCATCATACGACCTCGATGTTTCTTTTGAGGTATTGAACAATGCACCCGAGGTCCTGATCGGTAACAGAATTTTCAAGATCAATCAGACCGGTGAACATTCCCTTGATCTGGTGGATCTGGTGTTTGATTACGAGGATGAAACGGAATTGGAATGGACGATAATGAGCAATCCATCACCCATCGATCTCCACATACAGATTAACGATGGGATTTCCACCCTTGTCGCTGATGTTGATGCTGATATCGAGGATACATATTCGATCACAATATCAGCATCGGATAATGATGGCAGTAACGCTGTAGTGAATATTACACTTGAGATCAATACAACAATACCTATCGTAATTATCACAACGATTGATTATGAATTCGATATCCAGGGTCCATATAAAACAAATAATGCGACTACTTCTCTTTTGATCGAGTTCCATGTTGAGAACACGGGTAATGTTCCGATAGATCTGGTACTAATTCCACAGGGCAACGGTAGTGGATATCTTGATTTCATGAACGTGGATACCTTGTTGGATTTGAACGGTTCGATTGATATTATCCAGGATTTTGAAATCGAATTGAGAGAGGGTACAAATACTGTAGGATTCGGATTATTAATAAAATACAATGAGTTTGAATATCAAATATGGGACAATGAGACGATAATATATGAGAAAGAAAATATGACTACAGAGGATAATGTATCAACACGTGAGGATACATTCAATAGTATCCTCTTTTTGATATTGATTCCCATAATACTGATTATCATCATCGTTGCGATTATCCTTGTAATGAGAAATAAGAAGGCATCTGATGAGGGATCGATTGAGATCCCGCCCATTTCAGAGCAGGAGAACATGATCAACGATAATTCCCTGCCCGGAGACAAAACGGAACGATTCCCGGAACACTCCGCCAATGATCCGTTTAAACTGCCGGATGATGTGCCTCCTGGATATTAGAATGGTTCCGGGGCCGAGAAAGGAGACCGGTGATGGTCTGATTGGTTCTAAATATGGAGCATTGATACCCGAGGGTAGAAATTCATCTATAAATCGGGGCCGTGACAGGAAGTTTACCAAACGAAAAGAAAAAAGGTTGTAGCTAAAATCAAAGGTGACATCTTCGGAAGAAGGAACCATCTGACATCAGTTGATCCGAACTCAGCCCTGTTCAACCACAACGGTGATCACATTGGATTCCAGATAGAGCGGAATGGAATCGGGAAGATGGTCCCCGTCCCTGGATGAGGAGTCCAACTCAAGGAACGCCTGCACCTTGTACTCACCGGGTTCGTTGAAGTAAAAACAATATCCCAGCTGGGGGTCCCCATAGAGCTGGTCCCCTGTATTCCAGTCCAGGCCACCCAGCTCCCGATCGTATTTTATCCTGTCGTAGGGTCCGAATATGATGTTATCGGCAATGCAGCCGACCATGATGTTGCACTCGACTTGGGTCCCATTTGGCGTTGTTATCCTGATATCCTTTATGTTGGAGTGCGAGAAGTCCTTGATCATATAGCAGAGGGGCCCGTCATTGGTGATCTCGACATGAATGCCAATGGTGTTGTTCAAACCTGCAATAAGGTTCCTCTCATCCGTATCGATCCTTATGGATATCATCTTCGACCCGTCCCCGAGTTGATGATGTATGTTCCCAAAGGATATTCCAAATGGGATCAGGAACAATAACAACACGACGGAGAACGATATGAGAGCGGTCTTGAGCCTCCTCTTCATAAGTTATCAATGGCCTTGTTTCATAATAAATAGATTGGAGAGGGAGTCTTACAAGGAGATCTATTCCACGAGTATTTTTCACTCAATTAATGTCAATTCCTGTCAAAAATATGCTCACAAAGAATTTTCAGCAAATTTATTATATGATGAAATCCGCGGACATATAATTAGATAATGTTTGAAGAGAGTGTAATAGAGCGGATTCCACGGGAGGGATGAAATACGCCAATAAACTCAGGTCTCAAGAGCAGGTTTTTATCGATGATAGTTATCCTCATGTTGATCGTCGTGATGAATATCAATTCAATTGATACGGAGGGAAAGAGCCACGCAAAGAGGGTTACGTGGAGTGAAGGTTTCCCAAGATCTCATGATATGTATGGTGATCGGATAGTATGGTTCGATATCAGGAATGGAAATTACGACATATTCATGTATGACATCGATCAGGATCTAGAGGTTCAGATAACGGACGACCCCTCGCATCAGATGAATCCCAGGATATTCAGGAACCTGATCGTGTGGGAGGACCATAGAAACACATTTCCAGATATCTATCTCTATGATATCGAAACCGGTATAGAGACGCAGATCACGGATAATGCCTCCTACCAGCAGTATCCGGACATTTACGGGAACAAGATAGTCTGGTATGATCTCAGAACCGGCAATTATGAGATCTTCCTCTATTACCTGAACAATGGAACCGAGAGGCAGATCACATTGGATCCCTCGGTCCAATTTTGCCCCTCCATACATGGTGACAGGATCGTCTGGATGGATTACATGGGTATCGACCGGAATGTCAAGATGTACGACCTGAGCACCAACATCCAGCGGAATATCACCTCGAATTCAAATCAACCCCAGAATCCAAGTATCTATGGTGACAGGATCGTGTGGGATGATTACAAGAATGGAAATTACGATATTTTCATGTATGACCTGATCCTGGAGAATGAAACACAGATAACGACCAATCTTTCAACTCAATTGGATCCAGATATATACGAGGAGAGGATCGTCTGGACCGACTACAGGTTGGGCCTCCCCTCAATTTGTTATTATGAGATCGATAAGGGTAACGAGATATGCATACATGGAAACGTTACCTCGCAGAGTTATCCCTGCATCTTTGGAGATAGGATCACATGGTCGGAGAATAGTGGCAGCGCCCAATTCCTCTCGTTAACCTGTATCGACAGCGACTTCGACGGGGTCCATGAATGGGATGATGCATTCCCGTCAAACCCGTGTGAATACATCGATTCGGATGATGATGGTATGGGCGATACGATGGACCTGGATGATGACAACGATGGATATCCCGATCTGGTTGACATGTTCCCCTTCGATCCATCAGAGCATCTGGATCATGACATGGATGGTATCGGGGATGAGGTCGATCCGGATGACGATAACGACGGGATACCGGATGTGGATGATCCTGCCCCTTTGAACCCCCTCAATTCGATAGGCGAGGACCTGGGTTCCATCCTTGAAATGGTGGAAAGTATGGAAACCGATTGTAATGATCGGTTATCTCTGCTTGAGAGGAACCTCTCCGATAGGATAGATGATCTGAACTCAACCACGACAAAGGAGATACAGGATTCCATGATCGGTATATTGGCCGGTGTGGATCAGGTATATGAGTCCCTTTCGGAGGAGATCCTTCAGGTAGGTGGGGAGAGCAGCAACCCAGAAATCCAGGAGCTGATCCTTTCGATCGATTCCCTGTATCCCATTATACGGGAGATGGAGGGAAACCTTACATCCGATCATGGCGGAGTGGATGAATATCTGCAGCTGAGGTTCAACCTGCTAAATTCAACCCTGGAGCTACTGAACCTGACCATTGATGAATTATCAAGGGAGTCCTCTCTAAATGCCAATATCTCATCCTATTCATTGTTGACCATCATGAGAACACTGGATGGGTTGGCCAAGTTAGATGAGATCATCACCGAAATGGAGAGCCTTGAGAGGAGCATTGCCACAAAAGAGGTGGAAGAAGATGATGACGGATCGGCCGAACTGCAGGTCTATATCGTCCTGTTCATGATCCTGATCCTCATCTCGATCGCATTTCAGATACTCTTCTTTGTGATAATAAAACAGAGGACCGAAGATGATGAATATCTTGATTGGGAGTGTTAGATCTTTCGATCTGCCGGGAATTCCTGAAATGGTCTCTTCCAGATGAAGTGGATATGGTCTTGTTGGAGTGGGGATCTATCAGTTGGTGGTGTGTTAATGGAATATCAGAGAAGAATGGCCTAATTCCCACGCTTCCTTACCCATATGACGGTGATGATCGCACCCAGTATGACCACACTTGACAGAATGGCGGTGATCCAGAAAGGTGAGAAGATGCCCTCGCCGGTGGCGCTGTCGTGTGTGGAGACGTGAAACGTCGCCTCGGTCATGTTCCCTGCCCCGGGGATGTTGCTCCTGATCCTCACCATAACCTCGCCCTCCCTGGAGCCATCCACCTCCTGGCGGGCGTTCAGGACCCACTTCTCGGTAATGCCGGCGGAGAGGTTCTGGACCATGGTCATCGGCTCGATAATAAGCCACTCTGGACAGGATACGATCTCCATACTGATCACACCGTACGAGTTGCCCATATTGGTGATCCCGATCTCTATGGTATGATATTCTCCCACCTCAAGATCGCTCGTCTGGTACGGTTTGGGCACGTCCAGCTCAACCCTTCCGTACTGGGTTATGAACATGAGACACATGTCCGGAAATATATCTCCGTATCCCCGGCCCATGTTGTTTTCCCATCTCCCATCCAGTATGAAGCTGTGGTATGAGTGCATGTTCATCTGGTCGGACCCGGGGGTCACCTCGTAGAGGAATCCCCTCTCATAGGTATTCGGGGTGAATATCATGCTAGGTATCTGTTCCAAGGACCAGAGAACGGTCAGGGCCAGAAGTGACACCTCGCACTCCAGGTCCTGGGGTGCCAGCGGGGGAAACTCGCATACGATCCTTCCCGTGATCCTGAAGTGATCAACGGGGTCCCCGTAGGGATCGAACGTCTCCTCGAAGATATCCTCATCGAAAAAGACGGTCACATTGGGACCGGCGATCTCGTTCACATCCCTTCTGGTCTCCTCCCCAAGGACATCCGTATCGAAGCTGCCCGGAAGGAGCGCCATCACCAGAACGGTGAGCGAGACAAGATAGGGTGTCCACCTCATTGAGATCCTCAAGGGTGATATTGTCCCTGGAACTACTTAACATTTTGATATCATACGGTCTGGATGGCCCTTTTCAACCTATCCCTGATCTCCGCCGCAGCATCCTCAATGTCTGGATCCCAACTTTGACAGATCCCAACTTTGATAGATATAATCTGATCTGAATCACAACATTGACAGATTATATAGGATATGAGCCTGTCAATGTTGGGAGAGGCCTCACTTTGACACTCATCTACGCTCATTGTGTCAAAGTTAGGCTGGATGTACGTTCAACAACTGCATGAAAATAATAAAATAGACGTCGCCTTATGGTAAGGAAATAAACGGGGATGATGGAAATATGGAGGGCCAAACAGACCTATCCACCGAAATTGCGGGGATCGAACTGGCAAATCCGCTGATGCTTGCATCCGGGATCATGGATGAGACCGGACATTCGATGGCCAACGCGGTCAGGCACGGCGCGGGTAGCGTTGTGACAAAATCCCTGAGCATGGAACCACGGGAAGGGCATCCAAACCCTGTTGTGTACGAGATGGACATCGGCATGATCAACGCCATGGGCCTGCCCAATCCAGGCGTTGAGGCCTACGCCGAGGAGATAAGTTCGTTCAGGAAGAAAGCGGGTGATACCCCCATCTTCGCATCCATCTTCGGCTCCTCGATAGATGAGTATGCCCACGCGGCCAGCAAGGCTGAGCAGCTGGGAGTTGACGGTATAGAGATAAACGGCTCATGTCCCAATGCAAAGGGGTTGGGCCTGCAGTTCGGCCAGTCCCCTGGTGTTATAGGGGATCTGGTTTCGGCGGTCAGGTCGGCAGTGACGATCCCCGTCCTCTTCAAATTGACGCCTGTTACGGACGACATCGTCAAGCTGGCGCTGGCGGCACAGGAGGGGGGCGCCCACGCCCTGGTGGCCATCAACACGATGAAGGTCATTAAGCTGGACATAAGGACCAAAAGGCCCATTTTGACAAACGGGTTCGGCGGGCTGTCAGGGCCCGCCCTGAAGCCGATCGGCGTTCGATGCGTCTACGAGATATGCTCGGATGAGAGAATGGAGATACCGGTGATCGGAGTGGGAGGCATATCCACCGCAGAGGATGCCATCGAGTACATGATGGCCGGGGCGAGCGCGGTCCAGATCGGAACCGCTGTCAGATGGCAGGGACCCTCTGTCTTCGAGGAGATCAACGAGGGTATCTCCAGTTTCATGGAGGAGATGGGATACAGCTCGATCAAGGAGCTGATAGGAGCGGCACTGGAGGATGGAGAATGACCGGTGAGATGGAGATGGTCAGGGTCAAGGAGGTCCGTATCGAGGCGAGTGGGATCTCCACGATATTATTCAGGAGCGAGCGGGAGGATTGGTACGACATGACCCCCGGCCAGTTCGTCATGATATGGGTTCCCGGGGTGGATGAGGTGCCGATGTCCGTCTCATACAACGATGGGGAGGTTCTGGGCATCACCGTTCAGGGCGTTGGTGAGGCCTCCAGGGCCATCCTTGCGCTGAAGGAGGGGGAGTGGATCGGGGTAAGGGGCCCTTACGGAAACGGCTTCATTGTACCGGAGGACTGCACCACGGTGATAGGCCTCGCCGGTGGTGTGGGGGCGGCATCCGTGGTGACTGCA
>JAGLEG010000408.1 GCA_023145185.1 Thermoplasmata archaeon | reverse complement strand
GCCTTTGTCCACTGGTCCTTGTCGATGCGTCCTTTCTTGTGCATCTCCCTGGCCTCGTGGATCTTATCCTCGTACTTCTGGATCTCGGCCTTTTTCTTGTCAATGTCCTTCGTGATCTTCTCGATTTTTCCCATTTGATACCCTCCGAAATCACAACTTTGAGCTCACTTCCTTCTGGATCCGGGACAGCAGATCGTCCTTGCGTGATATCATGGCCCTCACCGCACCCTCTTTCCCTTCGACATACTCCTTATCCTTGATCGATCCCAGGTTGATCCTCACGTTCATCACGGCTCCAACCAGGCCCGCGGCGGCCATGTCGGCACCAACGCCCACATCAGTGATGGAGTTCCTGTTCCCTTTCTGGGCCACCGGTGTGGCCAATTCAAGGAGTTCGAGGCACTTCAAGGCAGTATCCATGGGGGTGTCGATCGCCTTCTTGTATCCAGCCTGGATGGCAGCCGATCTGGCAACCTTTTCCTCATCTGTTCCTTTGGGGAGTTTGAAGGCTTTCATCACATCGTTGAATGCATTGGTATCCTCATCGACAAGCTCCAGAAGCCGCATTCTGTGTATGCCAATGTCCTTTGCAGCTGCTTTCATCTCCACCCATGCCTCCTCGTAGTTCTTCTTTCCCACGGTCAGGTTGCATACCATCTCCAGCAATGCCGCGCCCAGGGAACCTGAAAGTGCTGCTACAGACCCTCCTCCAGGTGCAGGTGAATTTGAGGCCAGCTCCTCCAGGAACCCTTTCACGTCCATGGATGCAAGGGGGCCGTCCTCGACGACCATATAGTCGATCACCTTCCTCTCCGGTTTGAATTCGTACAGGTCGGATAGGCCCAATCCCTGGATCGCCCTGAAGACGAGCTCCTCCTCGTCCTCGAGGTCGTCATCATTTTCTGAATAGAACCTTCCCGCGATAAGCAGGGATTCCTTCGGAACCAATCCAACGATCTCGCTTCCGGTGACGTCGGCCCCGAGGGCCTGTGCCTCCTCGCGGATCGCCTCGTAGACATCGTTCATATTGGTGGCCGTGAAATCCAGCAGGTTCATGGATATCTGCGCGATATCCTCGTTGTACATCATCCCTCCCCCCTGAACTCCCTCGAACCTGCCTTTAATCCTCTCGCTTTTCCCATCCGGTCCAATGATCTTCTCCCCGTTCTCGTCCTTCTTCAGAACTCCGCTGGTCCTTATCTTTCTTGCGATCTTCGAGGCAATGGACTTATCGTTGGTGTTGAGGTTCACGTTGTATGCCAGGAGCAGGCTCCTTGTTCCCGTGCCCGTTGTTCCGCTCTTTGGGACGAATACCGGGTCTCCGAAATCTGGCTTGAATCCGGGGTCCTTGAACTTCTCAGAAAGGGCCTCGTATTCTCCTTTCCTTATGTCCGGAAGCCTTACCCTGTCTGGGCTCTGGGCTGATCTGGCATAGAGGAAGCTGGGTATCCCGAGCTCCTCCCAATATCTGCTTCCGAACCTTCTGGCGAGCTCGGTACAATCATCGAACGTGATCCCCTTGATGGGTATGAAAGGGCATACGTCCAACGCCCCCATCCGGGCGTGTTCGCCCTTGTGTTCCGTCATGTCTATAAGCCGTGTCCCCACCTTTGCAGCCTGGAAGGCCGCCTCAAGTACGGGCTCTGGCTCACCAACGAAGGTGAACACGGTCCTGTTGAAGTCAGCTCCTGGGTCCACATCCAGCAGTTTCACACCTTCCACCGACCTTATGGCCCCGGCAATAGCCTCGATAACCGCCTTATCCCTTCCTTCACTGAAATTGGGAACACATTCTACTATCCTATCCATCTGTAACACCTCTTTGATCGCTCTGCCTTGTTTATAATGAAGTGTTCGAGTGTATGCGTAATTGATACATAAATCCATCCCGGATCTATCGTGGTCAAATGCTGTCGTATATACCGATATATTCGACCTTTGTCAGGTAAAGGTTATTTATCCGGTGGGATGAATGACCCACCTGGAGCGGTAAAAGCACGGGGGCATATGATGAGAAGTAAAATGGCCGGCAATACTGTGGTTTCCATGATCTCGATGGTCCTAATGATCGGATTGTCCTTTGCGGTGTTATCCTCTATTTCTATAGATGGGAGTCCGACCCGGGCCGGGTCCGTACCCGCGGGATACATCGAGCTGACCGAGTTGGTGGCCCAGGGAAAGATCACGACATCTGGCGGGGATTTTGTGGTCTCGGGGATGATAGATATCCCATCATCCACCCCCCTTTATGTGGGGCCAGGCGAACGGGTTCTCTTCCATCAGGATTCGGGTTTAAAGCTTTACGGCCCCCCGATATTCGATGGTACGCAAGACGAGCCGATCGTTCTGGAACAGTTTACATCGGGTCAATACTGGAAGGGCCTTGTGGTATCGGAAAGCGATCTGGAGTACTCTTCAATATTCAATAATGTCACATTAAGCGGGGCGGAGAAAGGCATCTGGGGGATGGGGGCGGACCTGAAGGTGACCGACTGCATCATCGATGATATGAACAACTCGGGGCTTGTTCTGGGTGGACCTCTGGGCGCATCCAATACCATTGATGTGACCAGGACCATGATATCGAATACCACATACTATGGGATATCCACCCAGGACCTGGAGTCCATGGTGGTCGTTGACGTCGTTATAACCAGGTCGGGAACGGGTCTAAGGTCGGTTCGGTCGGAGATCTCCGCATCCGGGATAACCGTAAAGGATTCCTTATCCATTGGGGTCTATGCATTCGAATCGGTCCTGAACCTGGATTCCTTCTCCATATCCTCCACGGGAGCCAACTCCACCAATATTCAGGTGCTGACGACGGATTCCCACCTGACGGCCATCCATGGCTCGATATCCGGGTCGAGGGTGGGGCTGCAGGCCCTTGCCGGCTCCAGCGCATATCTCTCCGATGTTGTGGTGGCGGACTGTTTCAGGGATGGCATCCAGGGGGACAATTCCACATTGGAGCTGTTCATGTGTTCCATCCACGACAACGATGAGAGCGGGGTTGACCTGAGGGAATCTGAATTTCAAATTGCCAGGACATCGCTGAAAGATAACGGCGAGGGCAGCGGCTCCTTCCTCTTCTCCACGTTCTACCTCGACGGGAGCAGGGGTGAGATAGAGGGGTGCGATATCGAGGGCTCTGGCTATTCTCACCTTCACGGGGTCGACTCGAGGGTCCAGATCGGGAACTCCACCTACGACGAGGGCGGGGTCACAGGGTTAATGCTGGACGAGATCACAACAGTGACATTCGTTAACAACAACCCACCGGACGGAATTGAATATATTGATATGTACTCAAGGACAAGATACATTGTCGTGCAGATGTTGGAGGTGAGGAACTATACCACGGGGATCGGGATACCCGGTGCAATAGTGGATATCAGGGACAGGACCGGGGCCTGGATCGGATCCTCCCAGGCTAACGGAGAGGGTTTTGCAGGACCCTCGGTAATACTGGCATATTCCAACACTTCCGACGGGTCTATCAGCTACTTTCCGATCGATATCCTGGTCCAATCGGAGGGGTATGAGATGTTGACCATGAGGCTTTACTATCCCATCGAGTTCCTGGAGATCGACATGTATCCCCCCAATTCACCCCCCGAGATTGAACTGTACTCTCCGGTGAACGGGGAGCAGTTCGAGGAGGGGACCATGGAGGTCGAGGGGTCGATCCAGGACGATCTGGGGCAGTACTGGATCAAGATCAGGATAGATAGTGGAGGATATCAGCTGTTCACCCTGGGCGATGGGTTCACAGGTGGAAATTTCCTGATCGAGGTCCCGCTGAACAACGTATCCACGGGAACCCATGAACTGCAGGTCCTCGGTTTCGACGGGGTACATGACTCCCCACCCGTCACCAGAACGGTATATGTGCTCAACCCCGCCATGGCGGATTCGGACGGGGACGGCCTTCTCGACTCCTTTGAGGATAAGAACGGGAACTCCATCTGGGACCCGGACCTCGGCGAGACGGATATGAACTCTCCCGACACGGATGGTGATGGATTGACCGATGGGATGGAGCTTGACACCACGGATGGATCCTCCACGGACCCACTGGACGAGGACTCGGATGA
>JAGLEG010000407.1 GCA_023145185.1 Thermoplasmata archaeon | reverse complement strand
GGCAATCTCCAGGACAGGGCATGTGCCATGTACATGGGTTCGACCAACAACGGTGTGAGCTTCGGGGACAGGATCAAGGTCAACTCATCCATCAACGCATGGCACTCACCCCCAACCATAGCACTGGGAGAGGATGGGACGATAGCGGTATCATGGGTGGACCTCTCCATTACCCAGCCGAAGAGGCACGCCAACGTGTGGGTCTCAACATCCACGGATGGAACCTCCTGGCAGGGGCCGTACAAGGTCACTGATTACGAACCCGATCTGAACAAATGGAGCCAGGAGGTCGCCGTGGACTCCGGAGGAGGCGTACATTCAGCATGGTTCTTCATTGACCCATCAGGAACAGATAAGGACATCATGCACTCCCGCTCCATCCTGAACCAGTACCCAATACCTGTGGAGTTCCAGGGGACGCCTTCTGTGGGCGATTTCTGGGCGAGGATCTCCTGGTTGATCAACACCGAGCCGGATTTCCAGGAGTACAGGGTATACATCTCCGACCAGAACTCCACCTTCAGCCCCAGCGAGGATCCCTGGCCTACCGGCAACCTCTACAACACCTCGACCGTCCAGGGAATGAACCAGGACCTGTTCAACAGGGACATGATGCCCGATACAACCTACTGGGTAAAGGTGGCGGTCAAGGACACCGGGGGGCTCGTATCCTTCACGGATGGGGCGAAACAGTTCCATACGGAACCCATCAATCTCCCACCAAGGTTCCTGGTGGACCTTGATGACATACATATGGACGAGGATGGAACCCTGCTGGATGCCATGAATCTCACAGAGCTTACCGTGGACGGCTCCATCTGGGACGACACCTTCAAGGGGAACGACGACCTCGCCTTCGCCTTTGAGCTCTTGAACGAGGAACCGATAATTACAGCGAGGATAAGGAAGTGGACAGCGGATAACGAAACCTATCAGGCGCTTGATACATTCTCCAGGAACGATCATCCGAACAAGGCCGGGGATGAGCCGATGAGGCTGGTGGTGATAGACGCCGGAACGGACGGAGGCCTTGGAACCCCAGACGATCTGTTCGGTTACTCCAACTACTTCAAAATTATCGTTGACCCCATAAACGACGCTCCATACTGGATAAGCTTTCAGGACATCAACAGCGGCCACACCCAGACGATGACACAGGACCAGAAAGAGGTTATCGTCCTCAGCGAG
The DNA here is from genome assembly GCA_023145185.1 of Thermoplasmata archaeon. Lineage (GTDB taxonomy): Archaea > Thermoplasmatota > Penumbrarchaeia > Penumbrarchaeales > Penumbrarchaeaceae > JAGLEG01. The sequence goes on along the minus strand of JAGLEG010000407.1, from coordinate 4,213 downwards.
AACAGTGGATGCGTGGAGGATATGCAATATCAGTTCTCCTTCTGGTGTGAGGATTTCGACGAGGACGACTTCGTCACCTATACCTGTTCCGACCCGAGAGTGGTGATAATCAAGGACAAGGTAGACCTCCAGAAGAGGTCCATTTTCAAGTTCACTCCCACGAACAACGACGTCCCCGAGGTGAACATGACCATCACCGCAACTGACAGGGCGGGGGATTCGAAGAACCTGACCCTGTATATCGCCGTTGAGGGCACCAATGATCGACCCGTCTTCACGGCGATCAACGACGAGCCCATAGATGATGACCTCCTTGAGCTGGAATTTGACATCATGGAGGAGGACACTGTGACCTTCCGCGTCGTGGGAGAGGATATCGATCTCGACGATCCCCTTTCCATCCGGACCGACCCGGACGGCATCGCTTCCATCACTAAGATCGACTTTGTGGCGTACACCTGGGACATCACCTACAGATCCACCAAGGATGACTCAGGTAAGACCATCTCCTTCAACCTGATGCTGGAGGATAAGATCCACGAGTACGACCAGATCAAGGTGATCATCAACGTTGAGAACGCACAGGACCCTCCACGATTTCTCAACGAGAAGAAGTTCGAATGGTTCTACGACTATGATGAGACCGACCCGAACGAGTGGGGAGGCGACGGCGGAGATGACATCAGGGCGGAGTGGGGAGAGCCTGTCAGGTTCAAGCCCTACGTGGCCGACCCCGATGGGGATCAGCTGAACTTCACCTGGACGTTCTCGGACGTTGGTGGAATGAGCTACAGAACCCTCTACGATGAAGAGGTTCTTTTCGCATTCTATCCACCCGATGGGATATTCAAGGCGCAGCTTAAGTTCAGGGTCAACCTCACGGTCACCGACGGACACTTCGAGGTGCCGCTCTCGACGCAGTTCGAGCTGTGGGTCTTCATGGACGATGATAACGATAACGATGGACTCCCCGACATCAGGGAGATCGCCTTCTTTGGAGACCTGGACCAGAGCCCAGATGATGACTACGACAACGATACTTTCTCAAATAAGGCGGAGATCGGCTTCAACGTGGACCAGACAACGATCGAGGTCACGTTGAACAAGGTAGATAAAACACAGCTACCCGATCCGACGAACGAATTTTCCTACCCTGGCCATACCCAGCCCCCGGACAACGGTGAAGATAATAACGGAGAGACGGAGGAGCTGATCGAGCCCTGGAAGATGGCTGTGATCATCATCTCAATTTCGCTGCTGCTTGTGGTGATGATTGGTATCGTGATCGTACTGCGCCTCTCCAAGAAGAGGGAGAGGGAGGATGATGAGGCCGCAGAAAAGTACATCAAGGAGTCGGATAGAAGGCAGAAGGAGATCTCCGGGATGTACGGAGACAAGCAGAGGGCGGGAGAGGCCATCGGCGTCGACCAGTCATCCCTGAGCGATCTGAAGATCGACCTGGGAGGTCAGGTGTACCACGAGGAGGGCTCCGGCAATATAATCAAAGAGGATGATGAGAAGGAAGACGGCCCCGCCTGGCAGTCCTCCGGTGGCTCTGGACCGCTGTTCGATAAAGCCGCCCCTGGCATGGAGTTCGGAGAATCGCTGGAGCTGGAGGCCGTACCCACGGGAGACGAGATGGACCACAATGAGGTGGACGAGGATGACCTCAACGCCTCCATGGACGCCCTTATGGATTCCGCCGTTGACTTCGACGAAGAGGCCGTGAAGGACGCCGGCAGCGGGAAAGTTCTCGTTGGAGCGGTCCCGATGGAAGAGCAGATCCAGCAGATGAAAGATGGTAACAAGGTCGTTGGCCCGAGAAGGCCGCCTCCGGGACAGTGAACCTCTTACGCGGACCTGAGAAGGGCCATCCGCCCATAGTAAAGTAGTTTATAGTGGATGGAATCTGGTTCCACCATGACCAAAGTTCACATCGTTGTCTCGATGACGGGCGCCTCGGGGGCCGGATTCGGCTTCCAGCTTATCCAGGGTCTGTCGAACAGGGACCGAAGGATAAGCCTTATAGTGAACAAGGGGTCCTTATCGATACTGAGATCGGAAAGAGGAGCGACCCGGGAGGACCTTGCCAGATCGGTGGACAGGGTCTTTGATGACGAAGATATCGACAATGAGCTCGCCTCGGGAAGCAACGTCTTTGACCACATGGTCATATGCCCGTGCACAACATCAACCGCCTCCAAGATCGCATCCGGGATCGGAGATACGCTCACGACCAGGACCGCCTCCGTGGCATTAAAAGAGCGGAGGGAGTTGATCCTGGCCATCCGCGAGACGCCCCTGTCTACCCCCGTTCTGAGATCACTGTACGACCTCTCCTCATGGGGCGTCATCGTGATGCCCATATCGCCATCCTACTACAACGATGAGAGGACGGTGCACGACCTCCAGGTCCGATTCTCGGGCAGGATAATGGACCTTCTCGAGATAGATAATGACATGACCGGCCGGTACATACCACAGGGAGGAGGATAGGATAATAGCAAATATCGAGGGGAGGCCACCACGTTGCTGAACCAGAGCTTCATCTTCCTCCCGGGCATAGGTCCAACGACGGAGAAAAAACTGTGGGACTCCGGCATCCTCGACTGGGATTCCTTTCTCGCAGCTGAATCGGCCGGCCCGATAAATGGGATCAGAAAAAAGGGCATGGACCCCATACTGCAGGATGCGGTCAACCACCTTGAAAAGAGGGATATCACATTTTTTTCCAGGTTCTTCCGCGCTGGAGAGGCCTGGCGGCTCTGGTCGACCTTCAGGGAACGCACGGTTTTCCTTGATATCGAGACCATGGGCCTCAGCAGGTATGCTCCGATCACGGTTGTCGGCGTGTATGATGGGCGTGAATACAGGGCCGCGGTCAGGGGATTCAACCTCTGCGGTGAGGAGATCAGCAGGATGCTCGAAGGGGCAGAGATGATAGTTACGTTCAACGGGGCTTCGTTTGACCTTCCGGTGATCCAGCAGCATTACCCGGGGAGTGTCCCCTCGATCCCACACCTTGATCTCCGCTTCCTCGGCCGTAAGGTCGGGTACTCGGGGGGCTTGAAAAAACTGGAGAGGACGCTCGGGATCAGCAGGCCTGACGAGGTCTCGGGGATGAGCGGCGATGACGCTGTCAGGCTCTGGAAGATATGGGAGAGGGAGGGGAACGAGAACGCCCTCAAGCTCATATTGAAATACAACAAGGAGGATATAGTGAACCTCGAACCCATCGCTGAGATCCTGGTATCCAGAATGGTCAAAAGCTGTGGGCACCCCAAGGGAGGAAACGGCCAATGAGATATGGACAACCCATCATGATCGCCCTGATATCACTTCTTTTAACCTTGGTGCCGTCCTTCTCCTCAATATCATTGGAAATGGAGAGTGACCCGCTCAAGGAGGCCTCGGAGAACGACGGGCCGGAGGTAGCGATCGAGGAGGTGGAATTGGACCTCAGGAACATATCCGGATCCTTCTCCCTGGACCTGGGCATATCGGGGAGTTCAGGGGCCTTGACCGACCACGTCAATATCAGCCTTGCGCTGTATAACAAGACAGGGGAGTTCAGCGGTTGCCTGTGGATCGAACCGTCGGAGATCTCTCTGCTTGGGATGATGGATATCTCCCTATTGGGGACCGGGGATGAAGGTGCATGGACGGAGTGGGAGATGGCCGTAAACCTCTCGATCCCGTACGACATGGAGCTGGGAAGCACATTGGGCCTGATCCTCCCCTGGTTGGGCATCCCGACCGATCAGATACCTCTACAGAATCTCAGTATCGCGGACCTGATGGGCACCTTTGGGTCCTCCGGTGGGGCCAGGGAGCCAGGCGAGATCATGGACCTTGGGAGTATTGTGCTGGTTGCGAGGGCGCATGACGCCGAGGGCGGCTGGTATCAGGACGATCGGGATATCACGATGGAGGTCATGATCGCGGTGCTGGAGTTCGCGATCTCCGAAGGCTTGATCGATGATATCGGACCTGGAGATGATGAAAACCCCGATGAGGCCGATTCATCAGAGGGGGAGGGAAAAGGAGACCAGACAGCGGAATGGGTCCTGCTATCAGCAGGTGCAGTTCTATTCATCATATCCCTTGTGGGAGCTGTGATATTCCTGGCCTTGAGGAGAAAGTGACCCCACACGTGATCTCATCCACCAAATGGTTTATACCTCTCCAGTTCTCTCCACCATATTGCCTGCAG
>JAGLEG010000406.1 GCA_023145185.1 Thermoplasmata archaeon | reverse complement strand
AGAACGACAATGCCAACGATATGTTGTATATTCATCCGTTCAAGATGAAGAGGAAAGCAAGGGCCGCGCTCAAATCGGGGGACGTTGCCATGTGGGACAGGACGGCCCTCGCCATCGCAATAGGCGAGGCGAAGATAGTGGACCTTGAGGGCCCCGAGCCCGAAGAGGAGGAGGAGGCTCCGGGCTGGTTTTCGGGCGATGCTGACCCGGACCCCGTTTCCGAATTGAGGGAGTTCGAAAAGAGCATCAAGGCGGAAACAGAGGTCACGATCGGCTCCTTCCAGGTGAAGAAGATCACAATGGGAGGGGTTGAGACCGATAGTGACGCGAATGCATCACCGGAGGTCAGCCTGGACCCGGAGAGGTCAGATGGACCGGCCCCCCCGTTAGGGGAGGTCCCCTCGGTTTCCATTGAGGCCATAGACATGGATCTCTCAGTGGTCCTGGAGGAAGAGTCCGTCAAGGAGTTGGACGTCTCCCCGGTATTCTCCATGTTCGACACGGTGGAGGCGGCCGCGGAAGGGCAGGGCCCTTCTTCCGGCGGTAAACCGCCCGCGGGAGATCCCGAGGATGCAAAGCTCGCACAGTGGTCCCGCATTCCCCTTGCGCCAAAGAGGATCTCTGAGGCGGAGGCGGCCTCCCTGGCAGGTGGCGACGCCTCTGCCGGTGTTAATGCCGAGCTTCGCCCCCATCTGCTGTATTCGGTCCGTTATGTGATGGAGACGGAGGATGGTGCCAGCGAGGTCATCCAGGAGAGGCCCTTCCTCATGGATTGTACCGATGGCGAGGTGATGGACCTGCCGCACTCGTTGGCCGAGGAGCTGTCAAACCTGAAAAGGAGCCGGCCCAGAAATGACAAGAGGCCTGTGATCACTTCCAGGCTTGACGGGCCATCCGCCGTGGAGAACGTAAGAAGGAAGCTGATGGACCTCACCATGCTCAGGGACGAAAAGGTTCACGATGGGCCAGGGAGCGTCATATACGAGGAGACGAGATACGGTCTTCGCAAAGGATCTCTGGAGGTTGTGGGTACCTTCAAGGTCCTGATGCCCTACTGGGTCGGTGCGGGTGAGAACGGGGACACGCTCTGGGCCGTGGAGGCGCACACCGGGCGCCTCAGGCACCCTCAGTAGACCCCCGAAGATATACATCCTAACTTTGACATATGAGTATATATGATTGTCAAAGTGAGGCTTCTCCCAACTTCGACAGGGTCAGATCCTGATGAATCGGTAGATT
>JAGLEG010000405.1 GCA_023145185.1 Thermoplasmata archaeon | reverse complement strand
TGTCAAAGTGAGGCTTCTCCCAACACTGAGAGGCTCAGATCAGCAGGTACGAGATAGAAGAGCTACTGCCCATTCTGTAGGGAGATGGTATAACAGAGATCAACCGAAATATCTGAGATCGTCCCTCTCCTCCTGCTCGGAGGCCTCGATGTCCTTTTTCAGTTTGTTCGTTATCTCATCAACCTGTTTCGCCCTCTCCTCCAGTTTGGTAAGGTCGATATCGAGGTCAAAGTATCCTGCCAGGACCCGCAGTATCTCACCTGCGGACCTGGGGTCGGCGAAATACCCCGAGGTCTCCCCCATGAGACATATCCCGGGAATGCCAAGATATTTCCCCATTCCCAGTAGGAGGCCGGAGGCACCGATTATGCCGGACCCGGGTTCCCCGCTCCTGAAGACCACTCCCAGGTCCTTGAAATCTGGTATCATGTCCTTGTGGGTCACAGCGCCAAGTACAGACGGGGTTTCGACCATCCTTACCAACCCGAAACCGCCCAGGGTGAATATCATGGGAACGGAGAGATCACGCGCCAGTTCGAGGGTCCTCAGCGAGAGGATATATTGGCCCTCGGGGGTCAACCCCTGATAATCCCCTGTCAGGATCAGGAGGTCCGAGCCTCCCTTATGGCCCTTCATGTAGTAGAGATCGTGCCTTGCAAGGTCCACGACCCCATCCTCGCTGACGGAGACCTGAGGGGGCAAATGGCGTGAATACAACCTTGCGTATGGTTTCATGTCGAGTACATCTATCAGATGTTCCACAGCCAGTTTACCAACGTTGCCGACCCCGGGGAGGCCCTCTATCAATGTCGGCCTCTCTAACTCAACATCATCCAGACGATCGATGACAAATTCGAAATTCGTCGCTTTATTCGGAGCCACCATCTTCTGCCTCCTTTGATTCGAGATATGCCATCCGACGATACTTGCCGAATCTATCCTGTGGTGAGAAACGGGCTGGAAATGTGTTCTGGGTGGCGACCTCACATCTGGAACAGCTCTGCTGAAAGGTATACCGGTCGCAGCTTGGACATTTCCGGATCCTGCTCCTCATGGAACGCCCTCTCGTTACGCTTTTCTGATGAACTTGCCATCTCCGTCGAGGTCTATAAGGTGGTCAACTGCCCCCTGGGCAGCCTCCTTAAGGATCTCCTCGGCGACCTTGTAATTGGGGGCCTCCAGGATCAACCTGTATTTCGGCGCCCCCAAATAGTATATCTTCAACTTCACATCGTCGTACTGATTGCCGATCTTCTCGGTGATCTCAAGGGACCCCTTGATATCCTGCATCCCCCTTGGCTCAGGAGAGGTAAGCTCAAGGACACCATTGATCTCAACATACGGGGGGGTGATATTATCCTTGGATATCTTTATGAACTCATTCACCCACTCTCCGGCGAAGCCAGCCTCCTCCAGTGATAGCTCACTTATGGCGCAGGCCTCCATGGCAGCATACAGGGAGCCATATTCCTGGATCAGTTGATACCCAAAATCTGCCATGCCCTTCTTGAAATCGGATCCCATCTGTTCGCAGAGCATCCCAACGAGCTTTCGGGCCTTCTGCTCACCTTTCCACTGCTGTATCTTCTCCCTCTTCTGATGAGCATTAACGGCCTTAAGGGAGAGGTCCACCGATTTATATCGCTTCCTATCGTCCACGCCCAGTACCTTGCAGACGATCTTCTGGCCCTCCCGGACGTGGTCCCTTATGTATTTTACCCATCCCGATGCGACCTCTGCGATGTGGAGAAAGCCCTCGAGGTCTGGATACTCATCCAGCTCTACAACGACGCCGAAGTTCTTTACCTGCTTGACTGTGGCTACCACCAGCTCTCCTTCCTCCGGCATCTCGTTGTAAACCATATCAATATCTCCTGTTTACGGCCTGGTCAGGCCATATCCACGTCTATCCTCTCGAGGATCTCGCCCTTGATCTCGGCCTTTCCGCCTTTGGGGTTTACCATTGTCGCTCCACATACGGTACAGCCCACCTTCGTCGTGGACCTATCAAAGACCGTCTGTACGTTACCGCAATCCTGGCACTTTACCTTCAGGAACTTGCTCCGGGGTTTTGTATTGATTTCCATGATGATCAGCCCTCAACCAGCTCGAACTTCTTCGCCCTGATGCAAGGCGGCATCGTCATTTTGCCGCACTCCTTGCACTTGTATCTCAGCTGCACCCTCTTTGTGGGTTTCTCTCTACCCTCTGGTTTGGGACGCGGGAAACCTCCATAGCCAGCTGTTACTTTTCTGAAACGCCTCTGCCCCCAGGCCAATTCACTTGCCCGCCTCTTCTTCACCTTCTCCACTTCCTGAAGGGAGTGGTGCTTACAATGGGGGCAATACCGTTTAACGCTCCTTGGCATTTTCATTTTTTCTCACCTTTTTTCCTTGAATGGGGGCTTGGTGAGGGCGTATTTTAGAACCACTATTAATATTTATAGTAATATTCCCGCCGATAGTGGAGGTCCCTCTGTTATCTCGTGGTGCGATTGGACCGAAGGGAACCCTCTGATATCTCCCCTTTTTGGTTTCATTGGCCTCCATCCGATGTGGCCATTCATTCATCACCCGATGAGGCGGTGCCGTCAACGGTCCCCTTGACAAGAACAATATCGATCCATGAAACGTTGATACCCTCTATCCTCTCCTCATCGGGAAGATTCACGGTCCCGATCTGGATGCTCTCCACCTTCAGGTCGGTGACATACTTGTTCCTGACGATCTCGGCAACATCCACCGCTTTACTGATGGACCGCCCCCTCGCCTTCAAAGAGACCTGCTCAGCGCCGGAATTGAACTGCGTGATCACTGCCAATACATAATTTATCGACGGTTTACGCCCTATGAATATCGTACTGTCATCCATCGTTCTCACCACCCTGGATCGCCACTGTTCCGGTCCCATTGGAGATGTTCGTATATAATCCTTTTCTGCAAATCCCTAACATTACCCCCACCTCATGGTGGATCCGACCACCATCATCACATTCAGGATGATCATGGAAAAATAGATATCACATCTCAAATATGCGCAGTACAGGTAGAAACGATGGAGAGAGACAATATGATCGACCCCTGGGCGCAGACCGAGATCGATGATTATTCTAAAGTGATGAAGGAGTTCGGGATCGAGAGGTTCGACCCTTCAACCCTTCCCTCAGAGCCAAACCCGCCCAGATTGTTCAGGAAGAACATAGTTTTCGGACAACGGGGGTTCAATACCATCCTGGGCAGAATAAGGTCAGGAGGCGACTTTGCGATCCTCTCGGGACTCATGCCCTCGGGCAGGATGCACCTGGGACACAAAATGGTGATCGACCAGATCAAGTACCTCCAGAATTTCAACCCCTCGGTCTTTATTGCGGTTGCAGATATCGAGGCGTATGCAACCAGAGGCATGCCTCTTAAGAAGGCCAGAACGCTGGCGATCGAATCCTATGTAAAGAGCTATCTGGGGCTGGGTTTGAATGTGGATAAGCTGGAGATATACTTCCAATCCAAAAGGTCAGATGTGAAGGATATTGCGTATCTGGCGGGGACGAAGGTGAACCTCTCCACCATGAAGGCGATCTACGGTTTCAATGACTCCACGAACATGGCCCATATGCACTCGCCCTTGATCCAGGCGGGGGATATACTTCACCCCCAGGTAAGGCTTGGTCCAATTCCAGTGGTTGTTCCTGTGGGGGTAGATCAGGATCCACACATCAGGCTGTGCAGGGACCTTGCATCATCCTTTAGAATGTTCAATGCAACCGTTACTTCCGACGGTAAAGTGGGCGTATTCGTCAAGGTTGACGATAACGTGGAGAGCCTTTTATCCAAGGCGCGGTCCGCCCTGGAACGTCTGGGCTACCTCGATTTCAATATGGTCCCGAGATACAAGGCCCTGTATCTGCCAGGGGCATCCCCATCGGACGTCCCGATCATGGACGAGGCCCTGGCCCTGGTTGAGAAGGATGAGGGGGGGTTCGGCTTCATACCGCCTTCGTCAACATATCACCGGTTCATCAACGGGATCACGGGTGAGAAGATGAGCTCATCCAAACCGGAGACCGCCATATTCCTGGATGATGAGCCTGCAGAGGGCGCTAAAAAATTGAAGAAGGCCGTAACGGGTGGGAGGGACACGGCCGAGGAGCAGAGGGAAAAGGGAGGGAGGCCTGACATCTGTGCTGTATTCAACACGATGATGTACCACCTGGTCCAGGGCGACGAGGAGATCGATCGGATACGGGAGGAGTGCCTCCAGGGCACCAGGTTGTGCGGATCGTGCAAGAAAGAGGCCTGTCAGTATCTCGAGGAGTTCCTGAACGATTTTATTGAGATCAGGGGGCAGAGAGAACATCTGGTCAGAGAGATCGTTAAATGGGACTGAGACCGAAATCGATACATAATTGGGGTCAGAAAACTACCCTGTACCGGAGAAGGGCTGCGATCCCGCCAAATGCCCGAAGAAGCATGGTCCCTTCGGATGAATCGGTAGATATGAGCTCCAAAGCAGAGGAGTAAAGCTCGCTTATCTTGTCCAGTTCGTCGATGATATCCTCATCAAGGACCAACTCGGAAAGGCCTCCACATGCCCTACATTTCTCGGAGTCGCCACCCTTGGAGGTGACATATCTCTCCCCCTCAACACCGCAACCGGAGCACTTCCAGACCTGATGCGATCTCTTGAGCCCTTCCGAGACCAGCAGGATCTCCACGGCACCCGCCTCCAATGCCTGACGGACCTGCGCCTCACCGTAGGCGCTGAGGCCTCCATCTTCCTTCCTTATCTCTGAAAACAGTCGATTCATCAGCTCCTTTTCCTTGGTGACCTCAAGGTGCTGTAAAGTGGGCAAGGCCTTTTCAAGGAGTTCACCAAGGCCGAACTCATTCGTGTAACCGGTATCAAAAGTATCGATCACCTTCCTCTGGAGCTCATGATGAAGGTATTCGTTCTTCAGGAAGAAGTCCTTGGTCGATCCGGGCCCCCCCAGAAGTATCCCTTTCAATTCTTCCACGCCCAGAAATGCTTCCGTGCAGATGTCGGTCACCTTCTTGTAGTACTCGTGGGCAGCGATCTCGATCAGCCGTTCGAACCTCTGAGCCGACTGTCCCCCCCTCCCATGCTTCGACGGGACCAGGGACTGGATGTTCTTGATCAACTCAATTCTCTTGCCTTTCAACAGGCCGATGGTGGCCTCGGACCGATCTACCACGATGAGCCCGAAAACGTCCTCCTCTATCATCATCGTTTTGAGGTGATCGAGATAGAAGTAGCTGTCACACCGATACTGGAACGTGATGATCTCCACCGGGGGTTCCACGACACGGGCGATCATCTTCGTCTGATCCGCCCCGGTTGGTACGTGGCCCACGAAAAACGCCAGGCCGTTCTCCGGCGCCGTCCGAAGGTTCTTCAGCCTGGACATGATCGATTCTATCGCCGAGGTAACGTTCTTCCTGGTGGATTTTGATTTTATGTTCGACGACTGGGAGAACTCGTTCCTCAGATAGCTCATCACATCGGATACCTGCTTGGACCCCGGAACGTACAGGCTGATCAATTCCGTCGCCCTGCCCTTGTAGGAGCTGAGCTCCTCCAGGACCTTTTTGAATTCGTATCTCTCCCTTGGGGTCAATCTCGCCATTATGCCACCACTTTTCCGGGCGTGTAAAACTTGAGGATGCTCACCACAATCGACATCATTAATAAAACTTGCTTCTCGACCCGACGTGGCAAGGCGCCGGAAAGGGGATGTGGATCACAATTTGCCCGATGGCCGGCAGCGACCAAGCATATCGATCACAACAGAAGGCCGGTAAAATTGCATCACTTTCTCGAAATAGTATTATACCATAACTGTATATGAACCACTGCACAATGGGCCTGATTCCTATCTGGACATCCTGGGCTCAAAGAGGTGGTAAATATGTACAGGCGATGGCCATTATTCCTCGCAATATTGATGATAACGACAGCATTCCCATTGATGGTAGGGGCACCGGTCACCGGTACCGACGCCGGGTCAGAGGGCGAAAGCAGATATGGATTTACCATGGATGGTGACTGGACGTCCGCCGTGGGAAACACCGCTCTTTGCGTGGCCACGGGAGATTTTGACGGCCTCAAGAACGATGACATCGTGGCAGGCGGATATGAGAATATTTACGTTTACCTGAACAACGGGGACGGAAAGTCATTCACCGGACCTACGACCTACCCCCTTGCCGGATATCACATCGCAAAGGTGAAGACCGCTGACTATGACGATGATGGTGACATAGACATCATCGCAATGGGCCAGGAGTATTACTACATGGCCGATGATCTGAATACGGCCATGGGCCCCGAGATCGGTACGATCAGGACATTCTACATGGAGAACAATGCAGGATCCTTCAGCATTGAGGCCTATGTGGATATCGATAATGGACTGTACGCCCATGATTGGTGGTTGATGCATGACGGTGTGTTTGACATGGAGGTTGCCGATGCTGATAACGACGACGATATAGACGCCTTCATACTCTATAACGCAGACATGGACGGAAACAGTGGCAACCTCGGCGAGAGAATGCAGGTTGCAGGTATCATCTACGAGTCCGGGAGCCTTACCTGGGTAAATCTTACCCATGTATCCTACTCACAGGGTTACACCTGGGGGATGTTGGATGTCAAGGACTTCGATACACCAACAGATGGCTATCCCGACATCGCTTTCGTCTTCGGCGGACAGATCGGAGGCAGCTTCAAGAACGCCGAGGTCTACATGATCTGGCATTCGGGTTCAGGCTCCACCTACGGCACGCCCAATTCCCTCGGCTCCATATCGAAAGGCGGCATATGGCCGGACCTTCCATTCGCAATAGCCACCGGCCATTTCTCGGGCGTGAATTACATTGATATCGCCGTTTCGGTCGGCGCCGCTCAGGAGGAAACATACAAGGATGCATCGATCTACCTCATACGTGGTAGGCCAAGCAGGGGATTCGACCCTGCCATGAGCAACCTCGCTTACACGGAGAACAATAACTATTTCTTCAGGGACCTGATAGTTGGGAATTTCAACAACTCCGTTACATCCATCGATGATATGGTGGGCCTCAAGAAAATGGATATTACCACAGATAATCCATACAGTGAGATCGGGGCATGGGGGCTTACGTCCCTGAGAAATTACAACCCGAACACCCCCTCCAAATTCGTCAATATGAAGATCATAAGGTCCAGGCCCGACGGCTCAGGGGGACTTCCGCATTCCAGGATAAACGCACTCGCCGTTGGGAACTTCGACAATGATCCGAATGGCCTGGACGATATCGCCTGGGCAGGTGATAACGTCACTGCCAAGGTGATCATCTACCCTGCCAACAACCTCCCCACGGAGCACACCATCAGGCAGGACCCATCTCCTGTAAAGAACAATTTCAAGGATATGGTCACCCTCAATTTCACCCTGGAAGACCTGGACGACCAATATGACATGACTTACCTGATCGTCGACCTCACACCGCTTGGGCTCAACCCTGTGACCTTCACGAAACCGGACGGCTACTCCCCGGACGATGGCAACCTCGCATGGTACGAGTTCTCAAAGAAGATACCCGAGAACGTTCCGGAGGGGTACATGAGGATCAACTTCACGATGAGGGATAAGGCCGGGGGGGAGTCAAGCGACTACTTCCTCCTCAATGTGATCCAGTACAACAGAAAACCGGTCGCTGCTGATGATCTGACCATCAACTTGACCCTGAAGGAGGATACGCCCACATATTTCGAGGGGGTCCACAGCTGGTTCCACGACGCTGACAACGACCCGTTGGATATCCAGATCAAGAACTCCTTCGGTTCCTGGACAACGGAGAATACAAACGAGATGTTCACCGTAGAACTTGTCAACGGAACAATGGATCCCACCAAATGGTCACTTCTGATCACGCCCAAGAAGAACAGATACCATACCGAGGGTGGGTTCGACCCAAAGATCGTGACGATGAGAGCATCTGACGGGACACTGGATTCCGAGGAGGTTATCTTCAAGGTATTTATTGAGTCGGTGAACGACCTGCCGATCATCAGGCCCCAGGGATCTCCAGGAGACAACTTCGAATTCATGCTCGTGCAGGATGATCCCGGATGGACACAGATCCTCGCCTCGGACCCAAACGATGACGACCCGGATGGCATCTACCTCTCGTACTATCTTGAGTACGAAGATGAGATGGATATGAGCTGGCTCACATGCACGCCCGAGGGAAGGATCACGTGGAAACCTACGAACGAGAATGTGGGTGACCACATGGTGACCGCCTGGGTCAATGACGGCGACGCCAACGTGTCGCAGGTGTTCTGGTTCAACGTCTCCAACGTGATCGACAAGCCCTTCTTCGTCTCCATATCCAACGGAACGACCAGGATAGACCTGCCCAAGCATGTGACCGAGAGGGTAGTCTTCACGGTATATGAACACAGGGAGCTGAACCTCTCCATCATAGCCAATGACCTGGACAGGGAGATCGACCTTCAGACGAAAATAACATTCTTTTGCAACCTCACGCAGAATGAGGCGACCTATCTTGATATAGATCCTGACGATCCGTTCAAGGCGACCCTCCATTTCATGGCCGAGGGTAAATATTACTACTTTGCCACGAATGAGCCGAGGTATCCAGCTGTGAGAACGGAGATCATCATCATGGACGAGATGAACTCGGATGTGCTGAACGTTCTTCCGATAGAGATCATTATCATCAACGTCAATGACCCGCCGATCCTTCTGGAGATCGACTCTCCGGAAGAGGGTGACTCGTATCCTATTCTCTATAATCACAAGTTCTCCGTTGGCAACTATATGGACCCTGATGCAATATACAACGATACTCTCAGGTTCATATGGGACTTCGATGCCGCGGACGATTTCCAGGAGGATTCCGAAGGACAGACCGTATACTGGGACTTCAAGAGAGCGGGCACTTACAAGGTGACCCTGAGGTGTATGGACGATGCGGGTAACTACCTGGATGTGTACGTGAACATCACCGTGGCGGGAAAGGTGGATTCGAACGATTGGGACAACGATGGCATACCCAATGACTGGGAGATCCAGTTCACCCTGGACCCCTATGACCCCGAGGATGCTTCCAAGGACGCGGACGGTGACGGATGGAGCAATCTTGACGAGTTCTTGAACGGTACCGACCCACAGGATCTGGATTCAGATGATGACGGCGTGAGGGATTCAGAGGATTATGATCCATTGGACAAATTCGTGTCAGAGAAGGAGAAGAAGGACCCGAAATGGTACGAGGAGACAAGCAATATCATCATCATCATCGTGATCATGGTCGTACTACTGCTCCTCATAGCCCTCCTTCTATTCGGCTACATCATCAGGAGCAGAAAGCGGGCCGAGGAAGAGGAGGAGAAGAGGAAACAGGCGGAAGAGCTTGAAAAGAGCCTGTACGAGGATCAGAACCTCTATCAGGACCTTCCATCGGTGGCGGCCGCCCAGCCGGCGGCGCTGACCGCACCGACCCAGCCGACCCTTCCTGCAGCACCGGATGATGATCTTGGAGATATCTTCGGAGGGGCTGGAACGCTCCCAACGATGCCGGAGCAGCCTCCTGCTGCAGCACCGGAACCGCTGCCACCCGAGGGCCAGCCGCCGGCCCAGCTACCGCCGCCGGCCGCACCACAACAGGGAAGTTCGGATGATCTATCCGAGCTTCTCTGAGACCAACGACATATATAAAGGGCCTCTCCTTACCCTTTTCAGTATTACGGCAGGTGGTCCCATAACGAGGAAGGTAGTATTATCCCTGGGTGGATCGATAATAAAGAGGGATGAGGATGATGTGCAGTACCTCAATGATATCAAGGTTCTGCTTACGGGGTTGAAAAGGGACTTTGAGTTCATCATTGTGACCGGTGGCGGCAGGACCGCCAGGGATTACATTAACCTGGGAAGGGACCTTGGAGGTGACGAGACCACGCTCGACAGGATGGGCATCGCCGCCACCAGGTTGAACAGCTGGCTCATCATCTCAATGTTGGGAGATGCCTGCTACCCTGTTCCATTCCACTCCATTGAGGAGGCCCTGATAGGGGCTGCCAGGTTCCGATTCGTGATTGGAGGGGGAACTCACCCTGGCCACACCACTGATGCGGTATCCGCCATGATCGCCGAGAGGTGGAAGGCCGACCTGTTTATCAACCTCACCGCCGTAAATGGAGCATATACGTCCGATCCCAATGTTGATGAGAACGCCAAAAAGATAGACGAGATGAGCTCCTCGGAGCTGATATCCCTGGTATCCTCCACCGAGAAAAAAGCAGGTTCCCATTCGGTGATGGATCCCATGGCAGCAGAGGTGATCCACAGGGCCGGGATCAAAACGGCGATACTTGACGGAAGGGACCTTGGATCTCTTGCAGACTGCATTGATGAGAGACCGTTCGACGGAACCAAGATCTTGCCGGAGTGATCAATATGACACAGAGAAAAGCACCCAAGAACAGAGGGGGGAAGAAGAAAAGACCCATTGCCAAATCCCCACTCGACCACGTGGAAGAAGATATGCCCCCATCGCATGCGATGAGCTCGAAGGTTCCAAAACATAAGCACTGTAACAACTGCGGTGTCTCCATATCCCCGGACAAGGAGACCTGTTCAGAGGAGTGCCAGGTCCGTTGGGACAAAATGCTCAGCAGGAAGAAGTTCTGGACCTATCTGCCGATCATCGGAACGATCCTTATCGTTCTGTTCTGGATACTGGTCGCCAGTTGATAGATGGTGAAAGACCCATGAGCCACAGCGGAAGGGGAAACATCTGTATCGGGGGTACGTTCTGGCCCCTTCACCAGGGGCACAGGAGCCTCCTTGATGCGGCTTTCCGAAACGGGAACCACGTAGGAGTGGGCCTGACCGCCGACGAGATGGCCGCCAGCCACAGGAACAGATATGTGGCCCCCCTGACTGAAAGATCAGGGGAACTTGTACCTTTCCTGGATGAGCTCAGCCTCAGGTACGGCGTCGGATATGTGATCGAACCGATAACGGACATTTACGGCTTTGCGATCTCTCCGAAATACACTGCTATTGTCGTGTCAAGGGAGACCGAATCCGCCGTTGACCTGATCAATGAGGAACGGGCCAGGAACGGCCTACCTCCACTGCGGAGAGTGGTCGTTGAGATGGTCAAGGACGATCAAGGGCAGGTGATATCGAGCACGCGGGTCCAGATGGGCGAGGTGAGCCAAAACGGGAGGAGTCTGCCAAAGCAAGACGGCGGAAAGGAGGGGAAGAGATGACTCCCTTTCCCGACGACATATGGTCGATCACCATTCTGCTGGCCATTATCATATCGCTTTTTCTATCGATATACCTGCCGTGGAAGAGGGGATATTCCGCGTCAATGGTCGTATCAGCATCCATTTTGATCCTATCGGCCCTGGTATTTCTGATCGAGATAATGGTCGATGACCAAACGATCGTCAGGGACCTCGGCTTCTACCCGAGGGATATTGTAGACAACTATTCGATATACAGGTTCCTGACGCCGATCTATGTACATGGTGATTTCCTGCACCTCATATCCAACTTCCTGCCGTTGTTCTTCCTGGGTATGCAGCTGGAGAACAAACTGGGCTGGAAGAGGTTCCTCCTTCTGTTCTTCGGATCGGGCATCATCGCCCACTGCGCCGTGCTCTCCCTATCTCCGGTAGAGCTGCTTGGACAGAGCATGAGAACCGTATCCATCGGAGCCTCCGGAGCCGTTTTCGGACTTCTTGGGGGATACTGGTTCCTTTATCCAAAGGATGAGGTGGTCTTCCCGCTGATCATCATCAAGAAATGGCCGATCTCGCTTATCTTCATCATATATGGAGGCCTGGAGACCGTACTGATCGTCTTTGGGGGAAACGACCATATCAGCCACGTCGCCCACCTTGGCGGCCTTTTCGGAGCTTTCCCGATAGCCTCCCTTATCCGACCTCCCGAAAAGGGGGAGAAAGAGCAGGAGAATATCAGTGAGGAGGAGCTTCGTAAGCTCACCAGGACGGCCAGGCAGAAAAAATTCCTGAAGAGGGCCATGGACTCTGATGAAAAAGAGGTCCGCGACGCGTGGCTGGAGGAGCTGTTTAAAGAGCTGAAGTGCCCCAAGTGCGAACATGGTGGGATGGATTATGAGAGAAAGACAGGAACATGCCCTTCCTGCGGTTACAAGATCAGGCTGTGAGGGGCTATCAGCCCCATATCGGTTGATTTTCCGGGTAAATGTAATATAAAAAAAAACCTATGAGAGTACAGAAGGGATATCATCATGGTTCCAAAGATCGATTGGTTGGGTCACGCTAGCTTCAGGATCGAGACAGAGGATAGGACGATCTACATTGACCCGTGGAAACTAAAAGGGGGAAAGAGGGCGGACCTGATCCTGATCACACACACCCACATGGATCATTTTAACCTGGAGGATATCAAGAAGATATCAGGGCCCGATACCAGGATCATATGTACAACAGATGCCGAGGAGACCCTCCCCAATCTCGTGAAGATGTCCCCTGGCGAAAGCAGGGAAGAGGATGGCATCAAGATCAAGGCTCACAGGGCATATAATATATCGAAGGAATTCCACCCCAGGGAGAACAACTGGGTCGGATATGTCGTTGACATCGATGGCTACAGGATCTACCATTCGGGTGACACCGATGTGATCCCCGAGATGGATGGGGTCAAGGACATCGATGTGGCCCTGCTGCCGGTGGGCGGCACCTACACGATGACGCCCGAGGAGGCGGCCAGGGCCGTATCGATGATCAAGCCCAAAAAGGTCATACCCATGCATTGGGGGGACATCGTGGGCTCCAGGGAGGATGCGGAGAGGTTCAGGAAGCTGGTGGATTGCGAGGTGGAGATCCTTGAAGTTCAGGAGTGACCGGCATACCGGCCATCCTTCCCCTCGAGATCGGCAAGGGACCATACCCCTTTTGTGATCAATGGGTCCTGGAATCTAAACCAATTATCATAAACCCCATTTGGAATGGAGAAGAACTGGACCCTCATATCCTCCTCCAGGAGGTTGAGATCAGTGAGAGCCTTCTGGAACAGGCCGTGGGTTAGAGAGGCAGATGATAGGTCCGGAAATACCCCAAGACCGATCCCATTCACGTCGTCAAAGGCCATGAAGATCACGTTCGGCATGGAGTTCGCCCAATGCTTTTTCATATCGGACCTGATGTCCATGTCAGGAACGAATGAGAGGGAGGTAAACATCATTACCTCGTAACCCAACTTTCCCAGGGAAGGGATATGGAGGCTCTTGATCAGACCACGTCCGAATAGCTCATCCTTTATCCTCCTGATCCTGTATCTGCTGATACCCATGTTCCTGCATAACACCTGATCTCTTGCCGAAGGGGATCGGACGATCTCATTGAGCAGTGTTGTCTCCACCTCCGACAGCTGAGCGGAAGGAGCCTTCGCCTTCTGGGATAGGAAATCCTCCCATGTGGTCTCCACGGCCTTTTGTGCCTCGGAGACGGCCCCGAGATCCGCTATCGTGATACCATCCCCATATTCCCTGATCATCAGAGGATAGAGGTCGAAGAACCTTTTGAACACCACGTCCCTCAGGGAGAGGGATCGGAGCTCGATATCACCGGATGGTATGTTCAGTTCAGCCTGTATCCGCCGCTTGTTCAACTCCGCCCTCCTGAGTGCGGTGAAATCCTCGGCCACCAACATTCCCATTCCCTGATGGGCCTCGAGAAAGGAAAAGAAGAGCTTTCCGGGTTTTTCTTCCCTCATCCTCTCCTTCAGTAGATCTCTGGATGTCGGCGACTGCATATATTCCATGTTACTTCCCGAGAACGTCGAGATTATCTCGAAACCGAGGGAGCCATAATTCGGGACCAGAAATTTCCTGAGAAGACCCCTCTGCCTAAGGGAGTTCTTCACCTTGTTGAATGTGAACAGGTTCATATCTGCATGTCTGGAAAGCTCCGTATCACTGTGCTCCGGATACCTCATCGAATAGAGCAGTACAGTTCGTTCCTTTTCCGAAAGACCCCTAACGGCCATGTCAAAGAATATGAAAAGAAGTATTAATAACTTGACATATTGCATATTAAAATAAAGATTCTGCCCAAAATTTAAATATATGCCATCTCAAAGTTCAATACTTTGTGCATAAAGATTTAATATCTTCTGTTTTTACCAGGGTTGCATTCAGGTGAAGACAATGTTCATGGAGAAGGTAGGCCAGTATGTCACGAGATATCCATGTACGATCGTCACCCTGGTGATCCTGATAACCGCCGGTGCTTTGATGGAGGCAATGTTCAACCCGATGGAGCAGAGCTTCGATAATGAGGATTTCCTGCCTGACATGGAGGCCGCACAGGCCTGGAGCGATTATCAGGATAAGTTCTCCACAAGCTACTATTTTTTCTCCGTTATCCGCGACCCTGATGGAGATGTCATAACCAGGGAGAATTTTCTTGATATGATCGCCCTGACCGATAGCATCGAGCAGAGCCCGACATTCCAGAGATGGAACGATACGTCCATATCCGGCTCCAATCCCGTTTCCCCCGCCAATGCCATGTACTCCATGTGGAGATCCACATACGATGCAGAAACTATCATATTAACGGGGGATCTGCTATCCAATATCACAGGGGAGACCGCAGCGCTTCTTGAGAACGCCAGCGACCTTACATCTCTGCTTGACTTCCACGGAACGCTCGACCCTGTAGGCCTGAATTCCACAGTTGAACACGTCACCTCCAATATTGAGAGCCTCGGAGAGGCGATCTCCTCTTCACCCGAGGATATGAGGGCCTACTATCCCAATGCAAGCGCGTACTACAGGTCAATGGAAAGCGACCGGGAATTGAAGGATCAGCTCTCCTATCTTCTGCAGTACAACATTACGGGTGAGAAGGTGGGGATGGGGATCATGCGGTCCCAGATGTTTCTCGGAACTGCGGACCTCACTATCACGGAACTGGATGACACCGTGGACTCGATCGACCGCATCGTATCGGAGACCTCATTCGAACACCCTGAGATCAAGGTGGGATTAACATCGCTCAGGGCAGACATCCTGGAGATCCGTGAAGAGATACAGGTAAAGGTGGAGCTGGCCGAAAAGGATGGAAATCCCATCATGATGGGGTTGATCTCCCAGGACCACAATATGGCGGCCTTCACCGTGAACTTCTACCTCACCAAGGATTTTAACCCGGAGGACGAAGAGCTGTCGGCCAAGGGATGCCTGATGATGGTATATCTCAACTACACGTTGAACGATATGGCCCAGGATGACCAGGAGGGGCTTCTTGAGATCGAGGGAGACCTCTCCGAGGTGGTCTGGTCCCAGGACAGTAGCTCCTCGCTTTCGATCCACCCCCTCGGCCTGGAGAGGATGAGCGAGAGGATCAATGAGGCGAATAAGGACTCGATGGCGATACTGCTCCCCGCTGCGGCGGGTGTCGTTATCATCATTCTCTCCATCATATACAGGAACGTAACGGATGTCCTTCTGAACCTTGCGGGATTGACCATGGCGATCATCTGGATGTACGGCCTCGGCTCCCTTCTTGGATACAGCTCGAACCCCATGATGACCACCGTGCCCGTTCTCCTTGTGGGCCTGGGCATCGACTACGGCATCCACCTTACGATGAGGTACAGGGAGGAGTTGAGGTCAGGCAAGAATGTGAGATCGGCATTGAGGGGGATGGCCGGTTCGGTGGGAGTGGCCCTCCTCCTTGCCACCTTTACCACGGTTCTCGCATTCGCTTCCAACATCGCATCGCCAATAAGCCTGATGATACAATTCGGCGTATTGACTGCAGCCGGGATAGTGTTCAGCTTCGTTATCATGCTCACGTTCCTTCCGGCCATGAAGATGATCATAGATACCCGGAAGGCAAGGAGGGGGAGATCTCTATTTTCGAACGTGTCCCAGGGGCATGACTCGACAAGGGACAAAAAGGAGGGGTCCGGGATCAGGTGGCTGAATGCTGTGATCGTCAGATTGGCCCTTCTGGCGGAGCGCAGGCCGATAGTGATCATCGCAGTGACCCTGTTCCTGACGGCGGGACTGGGCTATGCAGCTTCGGATAGTGAGGTGACCTTTGACGTCAATGACTTCCTTCCCGAGGGGCTACAGGAGACGGATGACATATCCTATCTCATGAACGAGTTCAAGCTGGGCGGTTCGGGGGAGTCCGGCATCATCCTGGTGTACGGTGATATCGCCGACCCCGATGTCCTTCAGGCCATGTCCCGGGCGCTCGACCTTGCAGATGAGAGCGGATCGGAATATCTGACCATGGAAGGGGAGAGGGTCAGCTCGGACTTCATCCTCTCCTCGATGAAGGACATGGCCGTTGGTATGGCCATGATGGACCCGGACCACCAGTATGTGGAGGAGTACGGCGAGGTGTTCGACATCAACTCCTCTCTTCCCCATGATAACTCCACCAGGGACGATGTCAAGAAGGTACTCGACCTCTATTACGATAACTTCACACCGCTGGCCCGCAGGGTGTTACACAGGACAGATGGTGAATATGACATATCGGTGATCACCCTGACGGTCTACACGGAGGACAACGAACAGGCCTGGGAGCTTAACGATCAGATCAAGTCGTTCATAGAGCCCATCGAGGAGGTCGATGGAGGGAGGGTAGATGATGTGAAGGTGACGGGCTCGACCATACTGACGGCCGTGATAATCGACGCCATAACGGAGTCGCAGGTAAACTCGATCCTGATCACCCTGATAGTCTCCCTTGTGGTGCTCACGGTCATCTTCTACGTGGAGGAGAGGTCCTTCACCCTTGGAGGGGTGGCCCTCCTGCCAATGCTCTTCTGCATGGTATGGATCCTGGGAACCATGAGACTGGTGGGCATACCCCTGAACGTCATGACGATCACCATAGGGTCCCTGACGATCGGATTGGGCATCACCT
>JAGLEG010000404.1 GCA_023145185.1 Thermoplasmata archaeon | reverse complement strand
TTCTTTCATTTGCGCCTCCAGACAAATTGACTCCACATATAATCATCTGGTAACAATATGTCTGATATCGGACTAAAAATCAAGGTAATTCATTAAAAAAGATTGGATCCCGAACTTGACAAGAAGCCCCCTCCGGGGGCTGTGATTTGTAACTCGTCACTTGTGATTCGCGGGGCAAGAGAAAGAAACGCTGGGAGTGGCGAACGCCCTCTTTTCTCCACTTAAACTCAGACTCAAACTCAAATTTTTCTTTCCTGTGGCCTGCGTAGCAGCCCGGCCTTCACTTTTCCGGATAAAAATCTACAATTCCTTTCCGAGCTATCCACCATTCACTATCCACCATCCACTGCTCCGCTTTAGCGGAGCTGATCTTCCAGCGCGGTGTCCCAAGTTTGCTTCAGCTTGCCCGTTGACTGTGAAATGGCTGTGTTGCCGTCAATGGCGATTTCAAAGGTGTTGCTCGTTACCTTGCCCACTGTTGAAGCCATAAGCCCGTGAGATTCGGCCAGTTCCAGGACGGTTTCGGCGGTTTCAGGGGGGCAGGAGAGGACCATTATGTTCTGGCTTTCGCCGAAAAGGAGAAAATCAGAGCGGATTTTGCCGGACAGCAGGTCTATCTGACAGCCGGTTGCCGGTTCACCGAAACAACATTCAGCCAGTGCCACGGCGATGCCGCCTTCGGAGGCGTCGTTTGCGGAAGAGAGGATGTTTTCATTCGAGCATTCTCCCATGAACCGGATGATGTCGGCGGTTTCACTGAGCCGGATTTCCGGACATTTTCCCTGTATTTTGCCTGTTTTTTGTTTCAGGTATTCACTGCCGCCCACTTCACCGGTGAGTCGGCCGATGAGGATGATGCTGTCACCCGGATGTTGAAACTGGCTTGGAATACGATTGTCAATGTCTTCAATAAGTCCAACCATCCCGATTGTCGGGGTGGGGAAGATCCCTTCTCCTTTTGTTTCGTTGTAGAAACTGACGTTTCCGCCGGTGACCGGGGTGTCAAAAGCGATGCACGCTTCTGACAGGCCTGCGACGACTTCCTTGAATTCCCACATGACGTGGGGGCGTTCGGGGTTGCCGAAGTTCAAACAGTCGGTCAGGGAATGTGGCCTGGCCCCAACGGACACCAGGTTGCGGATCGACTCGTCCAACGCTGACAGGGTGCCCCGGTACGGGTCGATCTCGCACATGCCCGGATTCACGTCAGTGGTGATGGCGATCCCCTTCCAGGAATCCTCAAGGGGCTTCAACACTGCAGCATCGGATGGGCCGGGAGAAAATGGATCGCCCACGTATGGTTTGACGACGGTCCTGGCCCTCACCTCATGGTCGTAGGTCCTGAAGACCATCTCCCTGCTGCAGATATTGGGGTCCTCCATGAGCACAAGGAGCGAGGCCTCAAGCTCTCCCCTGTCGGGCAGAGGAATATCCGCCTCCAATATCTCCCTGCTTACCTCCCTGGGGAGCGTTACCCGGCAGTACTCGGGTCCAGCTGTAAAGAAATCCAGGTCCATGTTGAGGATCTCCTCCCCCTCCCACAACGCCTTGACGTGTTTTTCGGGTACCACCTCGCCGATGATCACGGCCTCCACGTCCCACTTCTTGAATATGTGCATCACCGCATCCACGTCGCGGGGAAGCACGGATACCATCATCCTCTCCTGGGATTCGGACACCCATATCTCCCAGGGTTTGAGCCCCTCCTCCTTGAGGGGTATCCGATCCAGATGGATGATCGCACCGCATCCGCCATCGAGGGCCATCTCACCGCTTACGCATGAAAGGCCGCCCCCACCCAGGTCCTTCATCCCCCTGAGCAGCCCCATCTCGTTGGCCTCGAGGCAGGAGTGTATTATGGGCTCCTTCACGATCGGATCTCCCAGCTGAACGGAGCCCCGGTCCTTCTCCTCCGAATCCGAGGAGAGGTCGGCGGATGCGAACGTGACCCCGTGGATGCCGTCCCTTCCGGTCCGGCCCCCCGCCAGAATATATATCTCGCCGGGCCCACCCACCCTGCTCCTGATGATGTGCTTTTTCTTCGCGATGCCCACCGCACCCACGTTGACCAGGGGGTTTCCCGTGTATCCCCTGTGGAAATTGACGGAGCCGGCGACCGTGGGGATGCCTATCCTGTTGCCGTAATCCCTGATCCCTGCAACCACCCCGGAGAAAATGTACTTGGGATGGTTGATCCCCTCGGGGATCTCCTCCTCTCTCGCGTCAAGCGATCCGAAGAAGAGGGGGTCGATGACCGCTATGGGCTGGGCGCCCATGCAGACCACGTCACGAATAATGCCCCCCACCCCGGTCGCCGAACCACCGTAGGGCCCTATGGCGGAGGGGTGGTTGTGGCTCTCCAGTCCCACCACGTAAGCGTGGTCGTCATCGAACTCCACCACTCCGGCGTCCTCGCTTGTGATCAGCGCCTGGGGAAAGGAGCGGTTCATGAAATTCTGCTTCATGATATATTTGGACGATTTGTAACAGCAGTGCTCGGACCAGGCCTGCCCCAGCGCCTCCAGCTCGATATCCCGGGGGTCCCTCCCCTCTTTGGCAAAATACTCCTGCACCCTCTTCATCTCATCCAGTGAGAGGCCTATGGCCATCTCCCTGGAGATCCCCTCCATCTCCTGGTCTGAAGCCCCCATGAGCTTTACCCTCATGACGGGGGCGGATAATCCCATCTCCTCGAACAAATGCGATATGGACATCCCAGCAACCTCACAGAAATACTATCTCGTGCGTGTTGATCACGGGGTTCGACAGCAGCCTCTTGCACATCTCCTCCAGCCTCTTTTGGGCCTCCTCACGGGATGTCGCATCGATCTGCATCCGGTAGACCTTCAGGGACCTCACCTCCTTGACCTCCTCATAACCCAGGAGCTCCAGTGATTTCCTCGTATTGGACCCCTCAGGATCGCTCACACCTTTCTTCAAACCCACTTTGACCTCAACGGCGAACATCTGAAATCCATCCTGTACTGACGAGGATATTTTACATCCTCGATTGGGGTATAGGAGAGGTACTTAAAATCTTATTCTAGGGTGAGAAAAACAACTCAACATACCCTCAGCCAATGTTAAGTAGGTATTAGCCTATCTATGCCCGGAGAATAACCCCAAAGGAGAGAGTTGTAGATGATCTGTCCAAAGTGTGGGACAATGGTGCCCCACGGAAGAACCAACTGCACGAATTGTGGATCGCCTATCAGCAAAGGTTCGGACGACCTGTACGAGCAGGCGGAGAGAAACTACAAATATGAAGGCCTCAAGAACAAAGGCTTCCTGCAGACAAAAGCGGGAGTGATGCTTCTTGGTTCCCTTGAGATCCTGATTGGGTTCTTTGCAGCTATTTATACGGTTATACAGCTCTCTGCGACCATGCCGGAAGCCGCCATCGTCGCGGGATTGGTGATGGGTATATGGGCGGTGGTACTTCCCATAATCGGCCTGATCCTGATAGGCATAGGACAGAACAAGCTGGGTGGAGGGATACTTATCGCGGGGAGCGTTATCTGTATCCCCATCGGTTTTGTCGGGATCACGGCAGGTGTGAACGCGTTCAAGCTGGATGATTAAAAGACCTGGCCAACTAATTATTAATATCCAATACACCTTCCCAGACCTGGTCCTGCTTCAGGACATTGTAACTGGTATTTTGGGTGGTTCGATGCCTAGGGTCAGAAAATCCACATACAGACATCCCATGACCCCAAAGGGCATCGAGAAGATCGAAAAGGGGACCATGAACTGGTTCGACCCCGAGATGTTCACGAACTTCAACACCGGCGCCCTTGAGCAGTATCTGGACGAGAAGAACAGGAAAGAGTCGTTCGACATCCCTGCCTGGGACTGGAAGAAGGTCATGCTGGCCATCGCGATCGGGGCCCTTTTCGCCA
Source organism: Thermoplasmata archaeon (assembly GCA_023145185.1). Lineage (GTDB taxonomy): Archaea > Thermoplasmatota > Penumbrarchaeia > Penumbrarchaeales > Penumbrarchaeaceae > JAGLEG01. The sequence goes on along the minus strand of JAGLEG010000404.1, from coordinate 4,292 downwards.
TGATCAACCAGTACGTGGGCCTCAAGGTCGGCATGGTGATCGCCGGCTCCTGGTACATGGTATATCTTCTCGGCATGGCGTGGAAGTGGAACCCGGCAACCCTGAACATAGCCGCAACTGCATCCAACGGCGCGGCGATGATCTGCGTCGGATTCGTGTTCACCTTCCCGGCCATTTACATACTGGCGCTGTCAAAATCCGAAATGGTGGATGGTGCGCCCCTCATCGATCCAGCCATCCTTCCCTCCCTACTCCCCATTGCGATAACGGCAACCATGATATCGGGCGTCCTGGGGGTCATGTACTTCATCATTTTCAGGAGAATTTGGCTTGTGGAGGACCCCCTGCCAACTCCAGGTTTCGAGGCCACGGTCAAGCTGCTTGACCTCTCAAGGGCAACTTCATCCGAGGCGACGTCCCAGGCAAAACATTCGGTCAAGCAGGCGTTCTACTGGATCGGGGGAACCGCCATCTTCACGTTCTTTCGGGATTTTCCCCTCTTCTCACCCGAAGGGTCCTTCTCCGCACTGAGCGGAAGGATGTCCGTCATGGACAGGGTCGCCATGGGCCTCAACCTGGACCATAGATACTACGCGGGAGATATCATCCTCACCCAGGAGCCGGCCACGTGGTCCTTTCTCTCGGTCACCCTGATACCGATCCAGTTCGGCATAGGGTGGTTCATGAAGTTCAAGACAGCGTTCCTTATCTTCCTGGGAACCTTCTTCACGTGGTTCATTGTGGTCCCGATCGCGTACTTCACCCACGCGCCGTTCTACTGGGCGAACACCGGGGAGTTCTTCGACGTGTCCGCAATGGATGAGTTCTTCAGGCTGGACCAGGAGGGCCTCCTGATCGGTTCGGATTATATGGGAATACCCCTATCACCCGCGCTGGCCGCATATTCCATCGCCCGGGTGATGGCGATAGGCACGATCCTGGGCGGGGGCATGACCGCTTTGATCAAGATGGTGCCCCTCTTTTCCACCGTGTTCCGGGACATGACCTCACTGGGTAAAGATGACGATGGGAGCAGGACCACCTACGTGGCGGGGAAAGGCTGGTACGAGTGGCCCTCCCAGCACATCGTGATCATGATGGCGGTGACGTTCGTTCTGGTGACGCTGGTGTTCATCGTGGGAGGATTCAACCCGTGGGCGTCCATCATATTCTCCATCCTTCTGGTATTCCTCACGTTCCTGCTGGGCGCAATAGCCGTCAAGGTCATGGGCGAAACGGGGACCGAGCCCGTTTCAGCGACCTCGTTCATCGTCCTTCTCGTGCTCATGATGACGTTCTGGAAGATCCTACCAATATTCGGCATCAGAATGGAGACCGGGGAGATCATAGTGATGTCGCTTGTGGGGACCACGGTCTTCGCCGGCGCCATCTCCATGTCAGGGGACGTGGTCCTCAACTTCAAGAACGGATTGTACTGCGGTAACAGGCCGCACGATCTGGTCCGGGGTCTCACTCCGGGAATAATACCCGGGGCGATCATCTCCGGGATAGCCGCAGTGATACTCTCCCTGGGCCTGGCGGAGGGGAAGCTCGACCTCGCCGCCCCACAGGCCTATGCCTTCACCATCTTCGTAAAAGGCATCATGGCGGATGCCATACAATGGAGGCTCTTCTTCGCCGGTGTGACCATCGGGGTCTTTCTGGAGCTCCTCATCGGCATGGGGACCGCCTTCGGCCTGGGAATGTACCTCCCACTGGGGATCCAGATCCCCATGCTTGTGGGAGGTGCCTCAAGGGATATCTGGGAGAAGAAATGGCTTGAGCCCCGGGTGAAGGCGAATAAATGGGGTGAGGAGATGAAGACCATCAAGCTCCTGGGGACCTACATGATGGCCACCGGATTGATGGTGGGAGAGGCGGTTATGGGAACCATCGTCGCCCTCTGGCTGGTTGTGCCCCTTCTCTTCTGATACCCTACAGTTCATCTTTATCCTTTAGCCAGCGGAGGGCGAACTCCCTGGCGTTGTTCTCCGGTGTGTCGAACAGGTCCCTGACCTCGTCGTAATCCAGCTTCCCCTCGAGAAGCATCTCCCCCACTGTCTCAAGCACCATCTTCTCAAAGAGCGGGCTGTTCAGCATGAGATCCAGTTTATTTGCGAGGTCAAGCGCCCCCTTATCCGCCCCCTCCCTGGTCTCTACCTTTATCCTGTCATGGATCTTCTCATCGTTGCCGGCCATTGATCGTCTCCAGGTGCAAATCGTGCAATACCTTAATAAAATTGGCGATGGTTAACCATGTATGAGCAAGGGGGTAGTCGGATCGATCCCACAGGAGATCGTCGAGTTCTTCAGGGACAACGTCGGGGAGATCCTTCTGATCAAGGGCCCACCCGGTTCCGGGAAGACCCTTCTGGGCCTGGAGCTCATGAGGGTGCTGTGTAAACGACAGAAGGGGATGGCGATCTTCACGCGAATGGACCGCGATCAGCTGAACGCGGAGATCCCCTGGCTCAAGGATGAGAAAGAACACAACATCAAGGCCTTCAACCAGAACGACAAGATAGCCGACTCCAACTGGTTCAAGAGGGAGTTCCAGACGATACTCGAGGAGTCCAGGGAGCAGCCCATGGGCTTCATGCTTCTGGACCCCATCGACGCCCTCACCGAACAGTACGAGAACCCCGAGAGGAAGATCAAGGAGATCATCTCCCTGGTCCAGAGCACGAACGTATCCGCGATAATGGTCCAGGACAGGGAGGAGACGACCTATCTGGACCACATGGCAGGTGGGGTCCTGACCATCCACTTCAATGAGTTCGAGGGGATCAGGTACAGGTCGATCCACATCGATAAGCTGAGGAGCATAGAGGTTGAGAACAGCAGATACCTCATGACGCTTCACACGGGTATCTTCAGGGCCTTCAGCCCACGGTCCCTCAGCGACTTGGAGAAAAATCCCTGGGTCCCGGTGGACGATAGCGAAACACACTTCTCCACAGGCCTTTTCGACTTCGATAACATATTGAAGGGGGGCTACAAGAAAGGCTCCTACAACATCCTTGAGGTGGATGACAACATCACCTACGACGAGTACATGCTGCTCCTGCGCCCGATCCTGCTGAACTTCCTCTATCACGATTACGGGGTGCTTATGGTGCCCCCCGCCGGCGAGCATCCCGAAACGCTGAGAGAGGACCTGGAGAGCAGTATCGACATCAAGAGGCTGAACGAGAAGCTGTTCTTTCTGGACTACTTCTCCAGCACCCTCAGCAGACCTTACATAATCCCAATGGGGGCCACGAGAAAGGAGGGGGCCCAGCAGAGGGGGCTGGAAGTGATCTCCCGCCTCCGGGGAAAGGAGGGTAAACCCTACCTGGACTTCGTTGGCCTGGATACCATGGAGTACCTCAGGGGGGAATCCATCACCTTGAGACATCTTCTTTCCGGCGTCTCCAAGACCAAGGTCACCAAGACGCTTGGCATCGGCCTCGCCAAACCCGGTTTGAAGATAGGACAGGGGATCAAGAACATGTCCGACGTATACGTCAGGATGGTGAAGATCCACTCCATCCCCTGCATATACGGCATAAAACCCGGGACGCCGCTCTACGCCCTGACGCCCCATCCCGAGTTCGGATATCCAAACCTGGAGATCATTCCACTGACCTAGGTTTTTTTCTTGAGCGTTTGAGCTCCGACCCGCAGATCGGGCAGTCCGGTAGCTTATCGCCGTCATCGAAGTACCTGCCGCACCCCCTGCACCTGAACGACCAGGTCCACACTTCCTTGATGGCCCTGTCGCCTATCTCTCCGGCAGGCTCGAAGGGTATCTTCAATTTTTTTAAGACGTTCTGTACCCTGAAATCATCTGTGAGTACCATCGGGTCATCCGTTTCGATAGCAAGGGCTATGACCGATATGTCTGGTTTTGAGAGAGAGGGGAGATCTCCGGTGCTTGTGGCTGCGTCCTCTGCCGGCTTGAGATCGACGGGGTCCAGGACCTTTAACCCGGCATCGATAAGCCTCTCCAGCAGCTTCTTTGGTGCTCCTTTTCCAATTTCATCTCGCACCAGGGATGTGATCAAGACCCTCTGGTTCCCCGGGGGCATCGAGGTGAACTTCCCCGAGAGCAGTGCTGAGGCATCAAGGATGAGATCCATTATGATATTGGAGGGGGCGATATTAGAAAAACCTTTCATCCCATGTTCCAGTGATCACGGGGGTAGGATGAAGGGGTTTGGCCCCCCTTCATCCGCGGGGGTCTCTCCTCTCTTCTATCATGCCGGATCCCAACAATGACAGATCTAATATGATCTGAACCGATACTTCGG